>JADFKX010000038.1 GCA_022564695.1 Chloroflexota bacterium
GAGGAGTTGTTGGAGTTCATTGCTAGGGTGTCACGTCAGCGCATTCTCGATATTGGATGTGGCCTGGGACCCTACGTGGCGAAGCTCAACAGCAGGGGTTTCAATTGCATCGGTATCGAGATCGAGGCAGGACTGGTCAGAGGAGCTGTGGCGCTCGGGCGCCCTGTCCTTCTCATGGACGGCCGAGTCCTCAGCTTCGATGACCAGACCATTGACACTTGTCTATTGATCGAGGTTATTGAGCACGTCCATGACTTCGAGCTGCTTCTGAGAGAGGCCGGTAGGGTAGCTCAGCGCAACATCATTGTCAGTGTCCCCAATATCAACGTGATCCCAAGCCTCTCCCGGTACAACGTTGTCCCCTGGCACCTTTTAGAGGCCACCCACGTCAACTTTTTCACGCCGAAGATCCTGCAGCGCACCCTCGAGCGTATCTTTGCCGGGCGGGCAAAGGTACAGGTGGAAGAATACGCGCCGTTCTTCCCCTGGGCAGAGGGAGATCAACTCAACTACCAAATTCGGGCAGTCATCGAGATGATTCGCTAGCGCGCATATGGAGTACCTACCGGCGGCGTAAGCGGGAAGAGGCGGCCGACATATCCGATCTTGCCCAGGGATAGAAGGGGACACGTGCCCAAGGGCGGCTACCCTACAGCTTGGGCATGAGAGCGGGCCGGCGGACGGAGGCTCATGGCCGGAGAGTCACAGGCGGATGGCAAACGGGCGTACTAGGTCAAGGTTGGGGTTGTAGTAGGGATCCTGATATTCTCCGGGGTTGCCCCAGCGGTCGCGAAAGTACTGCTCGTCCTCATCAGGGTGGAGGCCTTTTCGGGTGGCGCTCTCATGGTGGTAGAGAACTGCGTAAGGCGTGTAGACGATCAGATAGCCTTGCTCCCGCGCCCGGAGACAATAGTCGACGTCGTTGAATGCTATCCCGAGCTTCTCGTCGAACCCTCCGAGGCGCTGAAAAATATCCCGGCGGGCCATCATGCAGGCTGCGGTAACCGCGCTGCAGTTCCGGACGAGTTCTCCAAGCCCGAAGTAGCCGCCGTGATCAACGTTCCCCGCGGAACCCCCGCCCAGCCCCATGATGACGCCCTCATGCTGCACACGGTGATCAGGATAGAAGAGGCGCGCTCCAACGGCGGCCACCACCGGTCTTTGGCTGTGCTCCAGCATCGCCTCTATCCACTCGTCGGTGATGATCTCCGTGTCGTTGTTGAGCAGGATCACATGCTCGCCAGCGGTCGCACGGATCGCGAAATTCATCATGCTGGCAAAGTGGAAGGCGCCCGGGAAGGCGAGACAACGGTGGCGGGACTTCTTGAGATAATCGATGGTCCTCTCATCCGTGCTGTCGTTATCCACGATAACGATCTCGTAATTCGGATAGCTGGTCTTCTTCTCGATGCTGGCGATGCATTGGCTGAGTAGATCAACGCGGTCTCGGGTGGGGATCACGATGCTGACCAGCGGCTGCCCCTGAATGCGGTAGCGCACGCGATAGGTGGTCTTGGCGTTGCCTTCCAAGATGTCGGCCTTGATGCCACGTCGCTTCATGGCATCGGCCAGTGCCCTCTTGGCAGCGTCTATGGACTTCGGCTTCGCTTCGAGATCTGAAGCGGCAGAACCCGGGACCATTCGCCAGGCATAAAGGGGTAGGGCCACGTGGCCGATCCGGTTCGTGCGTTCCGTCACCCTCAGGACGAGATCGTAGTCCTGGCTGAAATCGCATTTACTCCGCAGGCCGCCCACATCATCCACGATCCGCTTACGGTACACGGCGAAGTGCGGCACGTAGTTGGTGGACAGCAGAAGGTCCGGGGACCAGTCCGGCTTGAAGAACGGCTGCACCAGCCGTCCTTCAAGGCTGCGCTTGTCTTCATCGGAGTAGATGAAGTCCAGATCGGGCTGATCATTCAGCAGTTTGACCATTTCATAGAGGGCATCCGGCTTAAGTTCATCATCGTGGTCCAGGAAGCCCACGTATTCCCCCGTGGCCATGGCCAAGGCCGCATTCGAGGCTCCAGAGATGCCATGGTTCTTCTTCAGGTAGGCGATCTTGATCCGCTTGTCGCCCTGATATTCTTGCAGCAGCGTCTTCACCTCCGGCTTGCTGGAGGCGTCATCGGCGATGCAGAACTCCCAGTTGTCGTACAGCTGAGCGCGCACGGATTCTATGGCGTCGCGCAGCCAGGCTGGGTCTGGGTTGTAGACGGGCATGATGATGCTGATCTTGGGGCGGTACGAGAACTGGGCCACCTCTTTCCTGATGCGCCGGATTCGCGCCGGCGTCAGGGCGTGTTTCCGCAGCCACAGCTGGTACTGCTCGTCCAGGGAGCCCGCCTGCGCGGCGACCCTAGCCGGCCGGATCATCCGGGGCCCCCACCTCCACACCCGCACTGCGCGCCGCAGAAAGGTCCCCCAGCCCTCGGTGAGGATTATCCTCAATCCCTTCGTAGGCAACTTCAGGGCGCCGCGCCGCCGCGTCTCTGGCGGCGCCAGCCGGTTGACGATCGCCCGCGCCCGTGACAGGAGGCGGTAGCCCAAGGTGCTGGTCGTCACCTGGAACTGCTGCCGTACCTCGCGCAGCTGTTCCTCCGTCTCATCGAGGACCGTCTGCATCTGCGCCAGGGCGGCTTCAATGTTGGTGATGTGCTGGTCTTTGTCGGCCAGGGACGCCTGCGTCTGCCCCAGCAGGGTGTCCTTCTTCGTCAGCAGGGTGTCCTTCTTCGTCAGCAGGGCGTCCTTCTCCGTCAGCAGGGTGTCCTTCTCCAGCACCAGGGCGTCCTTCTCCGTCAGCAGGGTGTCCTTGGTGGTCAACTCTGCATCAAATCGGGTGATCGCCGCGCGTAACTTTCCAACGACCCCATCGATGTTGGCGATGTGGTGATCTTTGGTCTGGAGTCCCTCCCTGAGCAGGCTCAGATAGTGAGCCAGGGTGCTGCTCACGAAGCTAGCCGACACTTCGATATCGTCACCTTGGGCAGGGCCAGGGGAAGTTTGCGGCAGCTTCTCCCTGAGATGCTGGAGAAGACGCGCGTCGTTACCCTTTGAGATGATGACAGCCTGTCGGTAGGTCGGTTCCGCACTGATGGACGGTATATGGGCCTCGTTACTCAGGCGGTCAAATTCGTGCGGACGCAGGCCATGGCTGCTGAGCGCGGACAGGTGATGCTTGACGGCCATCTTCATGAACCATTCATCCAGCGGCCCATTGGGCAAGACCGTATGAAGGAAACCGGCCCGGTCAACGATCTTCAACGTTTCATCTAATCTTGGCAGGCCTAGCTCCGCGTGCTCACCCAAGTAGCCCAGGGTTGGGTGGCCTTTTCCTACGGAGTCCCTGGTGATTTGCGCCACTAACCGCTCGGCTGCCTCGACCGCGAGGGCAAAGAAGGGACCGATGATAATCACGACATCGTCAGCCACTCGCATGAGTTCCTGGAGGAAGGCTTCCCGATGGTCGGCGGTAACGTGCTCCAGGGTGTCGTGGCAGGTGACGACGTCGAACGCTCCGTCGCGAAAGGGGAGAGCGGTGCCATCGGCGCGAATGTAGTCTTCGCAGTCCATGGCTTCCAGGTCAGCGGTGAGGATGTTGTCTTGCGGCAGGAACTTGGGTAGCGACGCAGGAGCGCCCCCGACGTCCAGCACGTTGAGCTGGGGCCGTCTTCGGCGACGTTTAATGGCTTCAACCAGCGTGCGGGTGAGGGCATACCGTTCATAGTGATCGAAGGGAAGGCTGAGAAGCGGGGAGCCATCGCTTGGGGTCAGGGGTTTCACAGGATTACTCACAACCATCGCCAGAACCAACTAAGAACGCTGCGCCGCCGCGTCCCCGGCGGCGCCGACCGATTGATGACCCGTCGCGCCCGCTCCAGCAGCCGGAAACCCACGGTGCTGGTCGTCGTCTCCAACTGCTGCCGCACCTCCCGCAACTGCCTCTCGTTCTCGGTCAGGGCGAGATCGCTCTTAGCTTCCAGGCTGGCCCGAAGCTCGTGCTCCCGCATCCCCAGCGCGGTATCTGTCAGCTTTCGATCTAGAAAGTCCTGAAGCCTGCTGCGGTAAGTCTCCACCGATGATTCCCAGCCGCTACTTCCGGGAGGGGAATCGTGCACCTCAGCCTGGAGCGCCGCTTCCCGCGCGACGGCCAGAGATAGCCATTCGCCATCGGGCTCAAGCCCCACGGCGGCGCCCAACTTCCTAGCCAAATCGCCGACTCGCTCAACTTGCCACCGCTCGGGCGGGCAGCGGTCGGCGAGGAACAGAGCAAGCCAGAGAATGCTTCTCTCGATTACCTGGCGTTCTTTGTACTCCCGGTGCCACCATTCCTGATCGATCAGCACGAGCTCTCCATCGTCCCGTACAACGAAGTTGTGGAGGCCGAGCTCAATGCTCACCAGCCCCTCTGGTTCCGTCTGCGAAGTTGCCCGGGCGACGACGCTGCGCCAACGCTGAAGCCACTCCGCGAGCGTCTCCTCGCTGGAGGAGGCCAACACGTCCAGCAGATCCCGGCCCGGGACGAACTCGGAGTCGGCGACCTCATGGACCAACGGGCCGCAATCGACGCGACGTCCGCGAGGGGCGACTGGGGAACGCACGAAGTGCAGCCCAGATGCGCTCCGACGCACGTGCGTCTGTGTGGCGAATAGCGCCCGTCGCTGACAGTTGTAGAACGACGCTACCTGTTCTGGCGGCCACAGGGCCTCCGCTGGCCCGGTGGAGGCGACGATGACGAACGAGTTGCTGAAGTGTCCGCCCAGGCCGTCCTCAACGACGGTCTTCCACAGGCTGCGCTCGTCGACCAGGCGAGGACGGGGCTCCATCCAGTCAGGGCTTGGAAAGTGGGGCAGGCGCCAGGCCAGCGACCGTTCCTCAGGCGAATCCAGCAACGAGTCGCTGAAGATCGCGCGGGTGAGCTTGTAGTCAGGAAAGGCGTGGAGGAACGTTGGCTGAAGGCCTGCTTGTTCAAACAGCGCGGCTAGCTCCTTGCGCGCGAAAGTACGAGCGGGGCCGCCTCTGGGATAGCCCTCAAGACCATCGAACACACGGCCCGTGTGGTCTTCGGGCGAGCCTGCCAGGTACTTCACGCCCAGCCGATTTTCGATGGCACAGATCAGGTGGCCGCCCGGGCGCAGTACGCGGGCAAGCATCGCCAGGAAGCTAACGTAGGGTTCCGGGCTGGCGCTGCCTTCACCGACGTACTCAAGGACACCGACGACGACCACGAGGTCGTAGGCGGCTTTCGTGGGGAGATCGTCGACCTCCCCGACCCACACCTCTACGTTTTCGAGATCGCGTGTTCGGGATCGCGCCACGCGGGCCCGCTCAAGCACGGGCTCGAGGGCGTCGACGATGCCGCATGTCTCGCCGAGGTAGCGAGTGATCGCGCCGCAGCCGGCCCCGACCTCGAGGACAGTAAGCTCGCGGTTGAGCGAGAAGGGTCGCAAGACGTTTGCCCGGCTCTTCGCAAGGTGGTAGCGCTCAGGCCAGTTGGTGACCGCCTGTTCCAGTTCATCGCTCAGCGAACTGAGGTCACGGGCACCCCGGACGATTTCGAGCAGGCGATCTTCGCTGCCATCCCGCCAGGTGATGGCTCCGTGCGACAGCACTCGACAGCCCTCGACCTGGTCAAGCGCCAGCTCACGCAGCGGGGTTAAACCTGCCGCGCGTGTTTCCAAATTGGGGGGTCTACCTACTCGCTTGCCCAAAACTCGGCCCGATTATAGCACTCCGCTAAGCCGCTCAGCCAGCTAGACACCTGATTGGAGTGAAGCTGTGGCTGCTTCAGGACGGTGTTGCTTCATTACCGTGTGAACGTTTCAATCTAGCGTCAACTCAGTAATGTGCGTAGGCGCTGCCTGTCTTGTCCGCGCCCTGCAAGTGGTTTATCGTAGGCGGGTGGGAACAGCCCGTGAGCCCATCGCCAATTATGGCCGCAGCCACCATTCCCAGCGCCACCGCCACTTCGGGGACTAGACAACCATGAAGGATCGGTCGAAAGTCGCCGTCATCATTATCAACTGGAACGGTCTTGCCGACACTATCGAGTGTCTGGAGTCCCTCCGGGCGATAGCGTACCCCAACTACGAGACCATCGTTGTAGATAACGGCTCCTCCGGGGATGATGTCCAGGTCCTGCGGGAGCGGTTCGGCGAATCCGTGCATCTCATCGCCAGCGGGGAGAACCTGGGCTTCGCCGGCGGCTGTAACCTGGCGATACGCGAGGCGCTGGCCGGGGACGCCGACTACGTGCTGCTGTTGAACAACGACGTGACTGTTGATCCGAAGTTTCTCAACGAGATGGTCCGGGCCGCGGAGGAGCGGCCCGAGGCTGCTGCTCTCTGCCCTAAGATCTATTTCTACGACCGGCCAACCGTCATCTGCTCTACCGGCGGCCGGGTGAACGCGTGGGCGGGCACGGCCCAGCAGGTGGGACGGGGCGAGGAGGACCGCGGGCAGTACGAGCAGGTGGCGCTGCGTGACTATGCGGAGGGCGCGGCGATGCTGATGCGACGGCAGGCGCTGGAGCGGGTGGGGCTTCTGGACGAGGAGTATTTCGCTTACTGGGAGGAGACGGACTGGTGCGCGCGCGCGGCGGAGGCCGGCTATAAATGCTACTACGTACCTGGCGCGAGCGTGTGGCACAAGACGGCCCGCTCTCAGGCTCCGGACGCCGAATACCATTACCTGTTCCGGCGCAACGCTTTCCTCTTCCTGCGCAAGCGGAAGTCGCTCCTGCACCTGCTGTCCGCCCTGGCCCTATACTTTTTCGTGTCGGGGCCGTTTTACTTGATAAGGCACCCCAGAGCGATACGCAGGCTGCCTCGGGAGGCGCGCGCCTTCTTCTGGCACCTCGCGAGCCTGGTCCGGAGACGCAGCGCCCCGGTCCGGGAGACGTAAGCCAGCTTGAGGGAGGACAAGATGCCGTTGACTAAGGAGCAGTTGTCGGAGAAGAAGAGCAAGAAATTGCGCACGATGAAGGGGCTGATTCTCAGTGGTGGCAAGGGCAGCCGTCTGCGGCCCTTCACGTACACGAGCGCCAAGCAGCTGGTGCCCATCGCTAATAAGCCGGTCCTCTTTTACACCATCGAGCAGCTGGTGGAGTGCGGCATCACAGACATCGCCATCGTCGTGGGGGATACGGCGGATCAGATACGTGCCGCCGTGGGCGATGGCTCCGCCTTCGGCGCCAGCGTGGAGTATATCCAGCAGGACGCGCCGCTGGGTATCGCCCACGCGGTCAAGATAGCCCGCGACTACATGGGTGAGACGCCCTTCGTTCTCTATCTGGGTGACAACTTCCTCCTGGGGGGCGTCAAGTCGTTTGTGGATAGATTCCGGGAGAACGGCGCCAACTGCCAGATACTGCTTCACCCGGTGAAGAACCCCCAGGCCTTCGGAATCGCCGAGTTTGTCGACGGGCGCGTCACGCGCATCGTGGAGAAGCCTGTCAGCCCTCCGTCTAACCTGGCAGTGATAGGCGTCTACATGTTCGATCAGCACGTCTTCGAGGCGGTGGAGCGGATCAAGCCTTCCGCCCGCGGCGAGCTGGAGATCACCGACACGATCCAGTACTTCATCGATAAGGGTCTCGACGTTCAGGCGGAGCTGCTGGACCGCTACTGGATTGACACCGGCAAGATGGATGACATTCTGGAGGCGAACCGGATGGTGCTCCAGAGCCTGGCGCCCAGAAACCGGGGGCAGGTGGACGAACGCACCCGCGTCTACGAGCCGGTGATTCTGGAGAAGGGCGTGAATGTGGTAAACAGTGTGCTGCGGGGGCCCCTGGTTATTGGTGAGGAGACCGAGATAGTAGACTCTTACGTGGGCCCGTTCACGACCATAGACCACCACTGCCGACTGAAGGGCGTACGCGTGGAGGGGAGCATCATTCTGGAAAGCACCAGCATTGAGGATATCCACTGGCCCATCGATCGCAGCCTGATCGGACGCCACGTGAAGCTACGCGGCGGCCAGGCGGTGGGCGGGAGCTACAGCCTCACTCTGGGCGACCACAGCGAGATCGGGATGCCCGAAGGATAGAGATGCTGGACGACGCGCGCATCCTGGTTACGGGCGGTTGCGGCTTTATCGGCAGCAACTTCATTCTCCACCTGCTGGAGCGCTATCCAAACGCCCAGGTGGTCAACCTGGACAAGCTGACCTACGCCAGCAACCAGGGCAGCCTGCGGGACGTGGAAGGCGATCCCCGCTACCGCTTCGTGCAAGGCGATATATGTGACGGCGAGCTAGTAGACGGGCTGATGGCGGAGGTGGACGTGGTGTTCAACTTTGCCGCCGAGACTCATGTGGACCGCTCTCTCATGGAGGCCGGCTCTTTCATCCTGACCGATGTCCTCGGCACCCATGTCCTTCTGGACTCGGCCCGCCGTCACCCGAACGTCAAACGCTTCGTGCAGGTGTCCACGGATGAGGTGTACGGGGAGATGTCGCCCGATGCTTGGGCCAAGGAGAGCGATCCCCTTCACCCCCGCAGCCCTTACGCCGCGAGCAAGGCCGGCGGCGATGCCCAGTGCAACGCCTTTTTCGAGACCTACGGCTTGCCCGTCATAGTCACCCGCGCCGCTAACAACATCGGGCCCCGCCAGCACCTCGAGAAGATGGTGCCCCTGTTCGTCACCAGCGCCATGAGGGACGAGCCCCTGCCCCTGTACGGCGACGGCCGTCAGGTCCGCGACTGGCTGTACGTGGATGACCACTGCCGCGCCCTGGATGTCGTCGCGCGGGAGGGGGAGCCGGGGGAGGTCTACAACATCGGCGCCGATAACCACCAGGAGAACATCCGCCTGGCGGAGACGCTCCTCCAGTTGGTGGAGAAGCCGCTGAGCCTCATCCGCTTTGTGGAGGACCGCAAGGGTCACGACCGCCGCTACGCCGTTGATTCGTCGAAGCTGCGGGCGTTGGGCTGGGCCCCCCAACACGACTTCCTCTCCGCTCTGGAGAGGACGGTGCAGTGGTATCAGAAGAACAGTTGGTGGTGGGAGCCGATCTACGCCGGCCCGTTCCGCGACTACTACCAGCGCCAGTACGGTGACCGGCTGGCCAGTAGCGTACCGTATGCCCCTGAAGGAGGAACGCACCGATGATCCAGGGAGTGGAGGTGAAGCAGCTCACCAGGAATGCCGACGAGCGCGGCTTCTTGATGGAGATCATGCGTAAGGACGACCCGATCTTCACGAAGTTCGGTCAATGCTACGTCTCCATGAACTACCCGGGCGTGGTGCGGGCCTGGCACTACCACGAGAAGCAGGACGACTTCTTCGTTGTGGTGAAGGGGATGATCAAGGTTGGCCTGTACGATATGCGCGAGGGCTCGCCCACCCGCGGCGAGGTCAACGAATTTTACCTGGGCGACAACAACAATATTGTCCTCAAGATTCCAGTGGGTGTCGCTCACGGCTACAAGACGGTTGGCGGGGAGCCCTCCCTCCTCGTCAACTTTCCTTCGGAGGTGTACGATCGGGAGGAGCCGGACGAGCACCGCCTCCCCTGGGATACCGACCAGATACCTTTCGACTGGGAGGTCACGTTCAAGTAGATGCGCGTCCTTATCACGGGCGGCCAGGGTCAGCTGGGACGAGCCGTTCAGGCTGCGCTCGCCGGCCACGAGGTGTCGGCTTCGGGCCATGCGGAGATGGACGTCACCGACGCCGGACAGGTGCAGGAGGCTGTCCGCGGGTCTCGGCCGGATGTGGTGATCCACGTCGCGGCCTGGACTGATACCGCAGGCTGTGAGGCGGACCCCGCGCGGGCGCTGCAGGTGAACGGTGAGGGGACCCGCATCGTCGCTGAGGCGTGCGCCCGCGCCGGAGCGGCGATGCTTTACGTCAGCACCAATGAGGTGTTCGACGGGGAGAAGGCTGAGCCCTACCTGGAGGAGGACGAGCCTAACCCGATCAACGCTTATGGCAGCTCTAAGCTGGAGGGGGAGCGGTACGTGCAGTCTCTCCTGGAGCGGTACTACGTTGTGCGGACGTCCTGGCTGTACGGCCCGGGACGGGTTAGCTTTCCCGAGAAGATCGTGCAAGCAGCGAGAGAGCGGGGACGGTTGCGGTTGGTGACGGACGAGGTAGCCTCGCCTACGTGGACCGCGGACCTGGCCGGAGCCATAGCCCGTGTGATACAGAAACCGGCCTGGGGGGTCTATCACCTCACGAATCAGGGGTACTGCTCGCGTCTGGAGTGGGCGGCGGAGATCCTGCGTTTGTCCGGCGTGGAGGGCGTGCCGGTGGAGCCCACCACGCAGCGAGAGTTCGGGGTTCCATATCGCAAGGCAGTGTTCTCCGCTCTGGCCAACGTCCGTGGCGCCGGCCTGGGCGTTGAGTTGCGACCTTGGCAGGAGGCGCTGGCGGAACACCTCCAGGTTTCGCGAAGCGATTCCGGCGCGGCTGCGCCCGCGACGAAAGTTAACTGATAAACTAACGGGGACGTTTTTAACAGTTGGAAAAGATGCTTCGTACTAAGAGAGATAAGCCGAAGCCGGCCGACTGGCCTATTTCCGGTGAGGGTGCGCTGGAAACGCCGCAGAACTCCGTCGGCGAACCTCTCGTGGAAGGCGCGGAGGCCTCTTTCGCGGTGGACGCCTACCCGACCTCGGTCGTCAAGCGATGGTTCGATATGATCGTAGCCTCCCTCGCTCTGGGCGTCCTCGCGCCGATCTGGCTCCTGGCCCTGATCCTCATTAAGCTTGACGGTCCCGGGCCTGTCCTGCTCAAGCAGAAGAGAGTCGGGTTGGGCGGACGACAGTTCACCTTCTACAAGTTCCGCAGTATGGTGAACGGTGCGGAGAACGGCATCTCAGATCGAATTCCTAAGGGTGACCTGACGAAGCTCCTGCTTAGCCCTCGTGAGCGCAACCCCAGCGTTACGAAGATCGGATGGGTGCTACGCAAGACCACTATGGATGAGCTTCCGCAGCTCCTGAACGTAATAAAGGGGGATATGAGCCTGGTGGGACCGCGACCGGATATGCCGGAGATCGTGGCGCACTGGCCACCTCACTTCCACGAGCGTCACAAGGTGAAGCCCGGCATGACCGGCCTGGCCCAGGTCAACGGTCGCTCCGATATCACCCACGACCAGAAGATCCGCTATGACCTGGAGTACGTGCGCCATCACCCCATCACCAGCGACCTGGCGATCATCCTCAAGACGGTTGTCCTGGTTCTGAGCACGAAGGGGGCCCGCTAGGGCCGCCGCCCCCTCGCTGTTCCCCGGCTGCGGCCCGGAATCAACGATGCGCGTCCTGTTTCTGTCGTCGGAGCTGCCGCACCCCGCCGATAGCGGCGGCGCCATCAAGACAGCCAGCATCTTGAAATACCTGAGGCGGCGCCATGATGTGCACGCCCTCTGCTTCCGGCGGCGTGCCCTGACCCAGGAGCAGGCCCGCTGGTGCGCGGAGGTAGGCAGCGTGGAGACGGTGTCCCTGAATCGCGGCCGTTCCCCCCTCAATCTGGTGCGCAGCTACCTGAGGGGCATCCCTCTCAGCATTGAGCGGAACCGCAGCGAACGGATGACAGCCCTGGTCTCGCGGCGGCTTAGCGACGAGAGCTACGATGTGGTTTTCGCGGACGGCTGGCTGATGGCGCAGTACCTACCACGGGGATTCGGCGGCTTGACCGTGCTACACGAGCATAACGCCGAGCATGTGATGTGGCGTCGCCAGGCGGAGCGAGAGCGCAACTCGCTGGTCAAGGCGCTGATCCGGCTGGAGTACCGAAGAGTACGCCGCTACGAGGCCGCCATCCTCTCTCGCTTCGATGTCGTCTTCGCCGTGTCCGTTGTGGACCGGCGGGCGTTGATCGAGCTGGGGGCGGAACCGGAGCGGCTGCGTGTGTTGCCGAACCTGCCTGACCCGACTCTGCTTGAGCGCCCGGCCCTCTCCTTCGCCGCAGCGGAGCCGGTCATTCTCTACCTTGGCACGCTTAGCTGGCCGCCCAACGTTGAGGGTCTCCAGCACTTTCTCAGCTCCGTGTTCCCTCTGCTGCGACAGCGGGCGCCGGAGGCCCGGTTCGTCGTCGCTGGGAAAGGGGCGCCGGCCTGGCTGGAGCGGCTGGCCCGTCGAACAGCCGGGGTGGAGTTCGTGGGCCCGGTGGAGGACGCGGAGCCGCTGTACCGGCGGGCGCGGGTGGTCATTGAGGCGAGCCGCAGCGGCGGCGGCACCCGGCTCAAGGTGCTTAACGCCCTTGCCCGCGGCCTGCCGGTGGTGGCCAGCCCGGAAGGGGCCGAGGGGCTGGAGCTGGTGGCGGGCGAGCATCTACTGATCGCGTCCGATGCGGAGTCGACGGTGGAGGCGGTGCGTCGCCTCCTTTCGGAGGACGGCCTGTGGCGGACGCTCAGCGAGAACGGGCGCGCCCTGGTACGCAGCCACTACCTGGCCGAGGTGGCCTACGGGCCCCTGGATGAGGTCCTCAGCGGTGTCGGCGCCAAGGCCTGAGGGGGCGCCGCCCCTGGAAACATCGGCGGTGCTGGGAGTTCGGTTCCACAACCTCAGCCGGGGTGAAGCGGCCCGCGCGATCGCCGAGCTGGCCCGGGCCGGTGGCAGGGCGTACGTGGTGAAGCCCTACTCCGAGTTCATGCCGCGGGCCACCCACGACGCCCGCGTACGGGAGGTTTTGAACGACGCTGACCTCTGCCTGGCCGATGGCATAGGTATCCTGTGGGCGGCACACTATCTGGCCCTCTCTGGTGGGGCGCTGCGGGCGCTGGCGCAGCTCCCCCTTTCCCTTGCCGCGGTCGTCTTCAACCCGGCGGCCGTCCGACGGCCCCTCAAGGAGAACATGGCGGGCGTGGACCTGACCTGGGAGATGCTGGCCCGTCTGGACGAGGCCGGCTCGCGGGTCTTCCTGCTGGGGGGAACGGGGGAGGAGGTGCGGGGCGCGCGGGAGCGGATCGAAGCGCGGTTCGACGGGCTGCGGGTGGTGGGGACTCATAACGGACACTTCGACTTATCGGGAGAGGAGAACGAGACGGTCATCCGCGCCATAAACGAGGCTCAACCGGAGGTGCTTCTGGTGGCGATGGGCTTCCCCCGCCAGGAGGAGTGGATCGCGGTCAACCTGCCGCGGCTGCAGGTGAACGTGGCTGTGGCGGAAGGTGGCTCCTTCTCCTTCATTTCGGGCGTGACGCCGCGAGCGCCTCGCCGGCTGCGGCGGCTGGGGCTGGAGTGGCTGTACCGGCTGGTGCGCCAACCCTGGCGGCTACGCCGCCAGCTCGCGATCCCGCAGTTCGTCTGGTTGGTGTTCAGGGAGCGGCTTCGCCGCGGCTAGCAGTAAGCTGCCTTTCTCGTCACTCTAGGCGATCTCTATGGGAAGTTGCCGCAGCGGCGAGGTCTAATTTGGGGAGGCCGGACCAAGTGCGTCCAGATGGACGAGACCAAGCGGAAAGGCACGGGCGGGAAGATGAACTGCGCCTAGTGGCAGGCCTGGCTGCCGGAATCGCTGAACGTTTTGCCTGCCACAGGGACGAACTCCCAATCGAAGCTCGTTGAGTGCAACGTCATCTTGAGGACACCGTACGTGTCGCCGTTGCGGACCTCACTGTTCGCGATTGGGGCGCCGAACGAGTAGTGGCTCTTGCCGCCGGTCCCCACGACGAACTGGCGGATACCGCCCGACGGGTCAGCTACGCCGTTCGGGTCCTGGGGCGCGAACCGCTCGTAATCGTGATCGTGGCCGTTGATCACCATCTCCGCGCCGTCGTCGTAGAGCGCCTGCCAGAGCGCCTGCGTCAGGGTGGAGCTACCGTGCAGTCCGGAGCTGAAGCGTGGGTGGTGCCAGTAGGCGAGCGTGCAGGCCGCCGAGTTCGCGGCCAGGTCAGCGCGCAACCACTGCTCCTGGGGCGAACCGGTGCCGCAGCCACCCACCTCCGAGCAGTTGCTATTGATGACTACGATGTGCCAGGAGCCGAGATCATAGCTGTAGTACCCCTTGCTTGCCTCCCCCGCGGCCGCCCCGAAATAGCCGAAGTAGCCGGAGGCGTTCGTGGTGCCGTACTCGTGGTTGCCGGGTGCGGGCTTTGTCCTCGCCTTTTGGCGTCCCCAGGTCGGCTCGTAGCAGTTGGCGAACTCGGAAGCGGTTCCGGAGTTGTAGGCGTTGTCACCGGCGGTGAACACGTAGCCGGGAGCGCCGTCGGCGAAGATGGTGTCGAGAAGTTGTGCCGTTGCCTCGCTGCCGCTACTGCCGCATAGCGCGATGTCGCCTGCCCCCACGATTCAGGGGTCTTGCACCTGGACCAGGTGGTGGCCGGCGTGCCAGGCGCCGGAGACGGTGCTGTGGGCGTAGATGACTACGAGATAGTAACCGGCATCGAGGCCAGTCACAGTGAGATCGTAGGCGGAGTTGGTGAACTGGGCGCCGAAGGCATTGCCCACGTCCGGGCGCGATCGTCCGTAGGCTGCGGCACC
>JADFKX010000039.1 GCA_022564695.1 Chloroflexota bacterium
AGTGCGCTCAGGACGTCCGTGACATGTTCCATCAAGACAGCCTCTCCCAGGGAAAGCGGCTTGCCATCCGCGTGATGGAGGCCTTGCCGACGTGTCCGATCCCGGAGATCGCCCGACTGGGTAGGACCTTGCGGAAGTGGAAGACGACGATCCTGGCGTACTTCGATACCGACGGTGCCAGCAACGGGGGCACCGAGGCAGTCAATGGCCTCATCGAGCTTGGTCGGCGTATCGCTCGCGGGTTCCGGAACTTCGATCACTACCGACTCCGCATGCTGTTGATCGCCGGCGGGCTGGATGAGCGTTCCCGGAAGATCCGCGATGAGATCGCCGCGGCCGAGCGCGCTCGCCAGGACGCCAAGGTCGCGCTGGCGGGGTACGAGCAGTCGCTCATCGAGGCGCGGTCCGAGTCCAAGAAGATCCTCGACGAAACCAAGGTGTACCAACTGCAGCTGGCGGCCGAGCTGAAGGCCAAGGCCGATGTGGAGCTGGCCAAAATGAAAGATCGGGCCCGGCGGGATATCGACTCGGCCAAGAAGATCGCCATCAGCGAGATCTACGCGGAGGCGACCAACCTCGCGACGATCATGGCCGGCAAGATCCTCCAGCGCCAGGTGACCGAGCAGGACCACGCGCGCCTGATGGAAGAGTCCCTCTCGGAACTCTCGAAAATGAACAACTGACCGGTTCGACCCGCGTGGTCGAGCCGTCGGGATCCACCGATGCCGCTCATGGAAAGACAACCGGACGCGCTGGCCAGGGTGTACGCGGAGAGTCTGTTCGAGCTGGCCGAGGCCCGGGGCGGTCGCGAGGCGCTCGAAGAGACGCTGGGCGAACTTGAAGATATCCTGGAGCTGGCGCGTGAGGACGCACGATTCAGCGAGTTTCTGGCGTCGCGGGCGCTGGGCATCGAATCGCGCGGCCGATCGCTCAAGCGAATCCTTCAGGGCCGATGCACGGACCTGACGCTGCGGTTCATCCTGCTCCTAAACAAAAAGGACCGGATTGCCCATCTGCCGCCGATCGTCGCCGCGTTTGACGAGATGGTCCAGGAGGCGTTCGGGCGTGTCGAGGTGGACGTGTATATGGCATCGCCCATCAGCACCGGCGTGCTGAGGACCATCCGGGAGCGATTCCGCGCGGCGATTGGCAAGGACGCGATCGTCCATCCCTACGCGGACGAGTCGATGATCGGCGGCATGAAGCTGCGCATCGGCGATACGCTGATCGACGCCTCCATCGCGTCGCAGCTTCGAAGACTGAAGGACCAGCTCAACGATTCCGGGTCCGAGCGGCTGCGAGAGCGGGTCGAGAGGATCATCGAAGACGCGAGCAATGGCTGAACGCGCCCGGTCGCGGATCGTGCGCGCCGGCAGCGCGTGAGAGCCTTCGGGTGTCGCGGTCTCAGGAGTCGCAAGGCGCACTGATGGCGAAGAAGAACATCGAATCAGTCGCCGTCGCGGGCAAGCGCGTGCTGGTGCGGGTGGACTACAACGTGCCTCTGGAGCCGGAGTCCGGCAACGTGCTGGACGACACGCGCATCAAGGCGACGCTGCCCACGATCGAGTATCTGCGCGAGAAGGGGGCGAAGCTGATCCTCGCCTCGCACCTGGGGCGACCGAAGGGGAAGCGTGAGCCCTCGCTGAGCCTGTCGCGCGTCGGGGAGCGGCTGGCGGAGCTGCTCGGTTCGCCCGTGAAGACGACGAGCTGCTGCTGCGGGCCGGAGGTGCAGGAGGCGGCGCACTCGCTGGAGCCGGGCGAGGTGTTGCTGCTGGAGAACCTTCGCTTTCACGCGGAGGAGGAGGAGAACGACCCCGAGTACGCGAAGGCGCTGGCCAGCCTGGCGCAGGTGTACGTGAACGACGCCTTCGGGGCGGCGCACCGGGCGCACGCCAGCACGGAGGGGGTAGCACGCTATCTGCCGGCGGTGGCCGGCCTGCTGATGGAGAGGGAGCTGGCGTTCCTGGGCCGGGCGATGGTCGACCCTGAGCGGCCCTACGCGGCGATCATCGGCGGGGCGAAGATCAGCACCAAGATGGCGGTGCTGGAGAGCCTGCTGGAGCGGGTGGACAAGCTGCTGATCGGCGGCGGCATGGCCAACACGTTCCTCAAGGCCGAAGGCTTCAACGTCGGCGAGTCGCTGGCGGAGGACGGGTTCCTGGAGCGAGCGCGGCAGGTGATGGCGCGGGCGAAGGAGAAGCGGGTGCTGCTGCTCCTGCCCACGGACGTAATCGTCGCCGACGAATTCGCGGCGGACGCGCAGGCGAAGCGAGTGTCCATCAAGGATGTGCCGGACGGCTGGCGGATCATGGACGTGGGTGAGATGACGGTGAACGTGTTCGCGAAGGCGCTGGAGGGGTGCAAGACGGTGGTCTGGAACGGCCCGATGGGCGTCATCGAGTTTGGCTCGTTCGCCCACGGGTCGCACCGGCTGGCGGGGGTGGTGGCGAACCTGAAGGGGGCGACGACGATCCTGGGCGGCGGCGAGACGGCGGCGGTGGTGGAGGAGCTGGGGATCGCGAGCCGGTTCTCGCACGTGAGCACGGGCGGCGGAGCGGCGCTGGAGCTTCTGGAGGGGCGGGAGCTGCCGGGGGTGGCGGCGCTGGCGGACGCGTGACCGACCTAATCCGGAGGCTCGGCGAGAGCTGGCGGCGCTTCTGGGCGCTGCCCTGGCGCTGGAAAGGGCCAACGCTGGCTGGCGGCGCTACGCTTGTCGCTCTGATCGTGGTGGTCGCAGTGGACATAGCAGGCGGAGGCAGTGGCGACGAGGGCCTGGTTCAGCGGCCCACAGCCACAGCGGAGACTCCGACTCCCACCCCCGCGCCGAGCCCGACGCCGGCGCCCACTCCCGCCCCAACGCTCGCGCCCACGTCTACCCCAACGTCGCCCGCGAACACGCCTGTCGTCGGAGAATACACGCTGGTGGAGGCGCTGCCTTCAGCGACTTTCGGTGGGATGCTCGGGTTCGCGCCGATACCGGGTTCGGGCAGCGAGGGGGTGGTGGTCACACAGGGCGGCGTCATCTGGCGGGTGCCGCTGAGCGGGAGCGGCCCGGCCGCTGTCTACGGCGACCTGTCTGGGCTCCTGATCGGCGATCCCGGCTTCGAGGAGGGGCTCCTGGGGTTGGCGTTCTCGCCCGGCTTCCAGTCGGACGGGAGGGTGTACGTCTACTACACGGCCGGCGGGCCCAGACGCAGCGTCCTGTCGCGGTTTCAGGTCGTCGGCGGCGCTATCGACCTGGGAAGCGAGGCCGTGCTCCTGGAGGTGCCGCAGCCGTTCGAGAATCACAACGGGGGCCAGATCGCCTTCGGCCCAGACGGGTATCTGTACGTGGCGCTCGGCGACGGCGGCTCCGGCGGCGACCCCAACGGGAACGGCCAGAACCTGTCGACGCTTCTGGGCTCGATCCTCCGGCTGGACGTCTCCGGCGCTGGTTACACGGCGCCGCCGAGCAACCCGTTCGGCTCCGAGATCTACGCCTACGGGTTGCGCAACCCCTGGCGGTTCAGCTTCGACCGCGCCAACGGCGACCTGTGGGCGGCGGACGTCGGCCAGAACAAGTGGGAGGAGGTCGACCGGATCGTCGCCGGCGGCAACTACGGCTGGAACGTCATGGAGGGGTTCGAGTGCTTCGAGCCCCCATCCAACTGCGATACGGACGGCCTGCGACTGCCGCGGGCTGTTTACGGCCACGACCTCGGCTGCTCGGTGACCGGGGGGTACGTCTACCGCGGCGCTTCCATGCCGGAGCTGGACGGCTGGTACGTCTACGGCGATTTCTGCAGCGGCCGCATCTGGGCCGTGAATACGGCCGACAGCAGCCCAGCGGTCCTCCTGGCCGACACGGGGCTGCCCATCGCCTCCTTCGGGGAGCTGCCGGACGGCGAGCTGCTGGTGCTGACGTTCGCCAACGCGGTGTACCGGCTGGCACTCAACTAGCGTCGAGTCGCCGTTCGAGATTCACTTCGTCTTCAGTGAGTTCAGCAGCCGGCGCGACGCCGCGCTTATCTCCTCAACCGCCGTGTTGAAAGGCTTCTCGTTCGCCCGTGAAGGCAGCCGGTAGCCACTCACCTTCCGCACGAACTGCAGCGCCGCGGCCCGGACCTCCTCGTCGGTGGCCCTGTTGTCCTTTCGACGGAGCGTCTTGATGCTACGACACACGAACCTCTCCTCGCCGTTAGAACCGATGACAGGAATCAGTATGCGGCCTAAGCGGTCTACGCCGCCAACTAGCGAGCGCGACGCTCCGGTTGCCGCCATCCAGGTCAATCCCGCATAATCGTGTTGCGATGGACCTAGACCTCGCCCGACAGCTCTCCATGACCGGCGAGTCCAAGATCATGCTGTTCGTGATCGATGGGCTAGGCGGCCTGCCGCACCCGGAGACGGGCCGGACGGAGCTGGAGTCCGCAAGCACACCGAACCTGGACGCGCTGGCGAAGGAGAGCGTCTGCGGGTTCACCCAGCCGGTAGCGCCGGGGGTGACACCGGGCAGCGGCCCCGGCCACACGGCGCTGTTCGGCTACGACCCGATGAAGTACAGCATCGGCCGGGGGGTGCTGGAGGCGGCGGGGATTGACTTCGACCTGCGGCCGCAGGACGTCGCGGCGCGGGGTAACTTCTGCACCGTGGACGGCAAGGGCCTGGTCAGCGACCGTCGGGCGGGGCGCATAACCAGCGAGACGTGCGTTGAGCTGTGCGAGGAGCTGCGCAAGATACGGCTGGAGGGCGTCGAGCTGTTTGTGGAGCCGGTGCGGGAATACCGCTTCGTGCTGGTGCTTCGAGGGGATGGGCTTTCGGACGCGGTGGCGGACACGGACCCGCAGCGGGAGGGGGCGGAGCCGCTGGCGGCGCGGGCCACGGCGACGGCAGGCGAGGCGACGGCCCGCCTGGTGAATCGGTTCGTGGAGGAGTCGAAGCGCATCCTCCGCGATAGGTCGCCGGCGAACATGCTGCTGCTGAGGGGTTTCGCGCGGCGTCCGGACTGGCCCTCGATGGCCGAGGTGTTCAAGCTGCGGCCGGCGGCGGTGGCGCACTACCCGATGTACAGGGGTCTGGCCAAGCTCGTCGGCATGGAGGCGCTGCCCACGGGGCCGGCTCTGGACGACTCCATCGGCACGGTGCGCGAGAACTGGCATCGCTTCGACTATTTCTTTGTGCATTACAAGTACACCGATACAGCGGGAGAAGATGGCGACTTCGAACGCAAGGTGGCGAAGCTGGAGGAGGCGGACGCGGCGATACCATCGCTGCTGGCGTTGAAGCCGGACGTACTGATGGTAACTGGGGACCACTCGACGCCGGCGGTGCTGGCGGCGCACTCCTGGCACCCGGTGCCGTTTCTGATGCGGGCGCCGTGGACGCGAGCGGACGGGTGCGACGCCTTCAACGAGGTCGCCTTGCAGAGGGGCTCGCTGGGGACGTTCCCGGCGGTGGAGGCGCTGCCCCTGGCGATGGCTCACGCCGGACGGCTCACGAAGTACGGCGCGTAGCGGTTCGCTGCGGATGAACACGGACGGAGACCGATCTTTCAGCGTTTAGGAGCGGGATGGCTATGCGAGTACCGGTAGTTGCGGCGAACTGGAAGTGCAATACAAGGCTGGAGAGCGCGATAGCGCTGGCGCGGGGGCTGCGGGAGTCGATGGACGGCGTGGCTGGGGTGGAGAAGGTGGTGTGCCCGCCGTTCGTGTACCTGGCCGCGGTGGGGGAGGCGCTACGGGATTCGTCGCTAAGGTTAGGGTCCCAGGACGTACACTGGCAAGACGACGTGGCGGCTACGGGAGAGACCGGCCCGCAGATGGTGGCGGAGCTGGCGCAGTATGCCATCATCGGCCACTCGGAGCGTCGTCACCAGTTCGGCGAGACGGATGAGATGGTGAACCGCAAGGTGAAGGCGGCGCTGGCGGCCGGCCTGCGCCCCATCATGTGCGTGGGCGAGACGCTGGATGAGCGCGAGGCGGCCAGGACGGAGGAGGTGCTGGTGCGGCAGGTACGCAGCGGGCTGGAGGGCGTGGACGTCCCCGAAGGCTTCATCATCGCCTACGAGCCGGTATGGGCGATCGGCACAGGTCGGGCGGCCACGGCGGAGATCGCGGCGCAGGCGATAGAGATCATCCGGCGGGAGGTTGCCTCGCTGGCCGGCGCAAGCAAGGCGGAGACGGTGCGCATCCTCTACGGCGGCAGCGTGACGCCGGAGAACGCGGCGGAGTTCGTCTCGCTGGAGGGTGTCGACGGGGCGCTGGTAGGTGGCGCTAGCCTTAAGGTAGACGCCTTCACGGGGATTGTGACGGAGACGGCGCGCGTCAAGGCGCGGGCATGACAAGACGGAGGCTCATCGCTATCGTCGGGCCGACGGCGACGGGTAAGACCTCGCTGGCGGTGGAGCTGGCGAGAAGGTTCAACGGCGAGATTGTCGGCGCCGATTCGCGGCAGGTCTACCGTCATATGGAGATCGGCACCGCCAAGCCCACCACGGGGGAGCGGTCGCGGGCGCGGCACCACCTGGTAGACATCGTGGACCCGGACGAGCCGTTCAGCCTGGGGCGCTGGCTGGAGCTGGCCCAGGCGGCGCTGGAGGAGGTGTGGGCCAGGGGCGGGCAGCCGTTCCTGGTTGGTGGGACGGGGCAGTACGTGTGGGCGTTGCTGGAGGGCTGGCGCGTGCCACGGGTGCCGCCGCAACCGGAGTTCCGTTGCCGGATGGAGGGCCGCGAGGCCGCTGACCTGTTCGCGGAAGTGTGTCGCATCGATCCCCAGGCGGCGGAGCGCATCGGTCCTACCAACCGCCGGCGCCTTATCCGGGCGCTGGAGGTGTACGAGGCGACGGGCCGGCCGATCTCCTACTGGCAGGCGAAGGAACCGCCAGACTTCGAGACGCTGATCATCGGCCTGCGACTGCCGCGGGCCGAGCTGTATCGCCGCATCGACGGGCGGGTGGAGCGGATGATGACATCGGGGCTGATCGAGGATGCGCGCCGCCTGTTGGCGAGGGGCTACTCGCGGGAGCTGCCTTCGATGTCCGGAATCGGTTACAAGGAGGTCTGTGCTCACCTGGCGGGGGAGATGACGGCGGCGGAGGCGGAGGCGCGCATCAAGACGGAGACGCATCGACTGGCACGGCACCAGAACGCCTGGTTCAAGGCGAACGACCCACGTATCCGCTGGCTGGACGCGGTGGGCGCCCTGGAAGAGGCGGTGCGGCTGGCCGGTGAGTTTCTGGGTCAGGAGGCAGCGGTACGGTGAGGTTCGTCAAGATGCAGGGCACGGGGAACGACTTCCTGCTGGTACAGGCGAAGGACGAGCAGCGGGACTGGGGCGCGCTGGCGCGGGCGATGTGCGAACGCCACTACGGCGCGGGTGCGGACGGCCTGATGCTGGTGCTGCCCTCGCAGGGGGCGGACGTGCGGATGCGGCTGTTCAACGCCGATGGATCGGAGGCGGAGGTGAGCGGCAACGGGGTGCGCTGTTTGGTGAAGTACGCCGTGGAGCGCGGCCTGGCGCGGCCGCGGGACGGTCGCCTACGGGTGGAGGTCGCCTCGGGGGTGCTGGAGGCGGAGGTGATCGGCGATGGGAAGCAGGTGGAGCAGGTGCGTCTCTCGATGGGGGCGCCGCGGTTTGCCGCGAAAGAGGTGCCGGTGCTGACGGAGATGGCGCCGCCGATTCTGGAGATGCCGCTGGACGTGGCAGGGCGGATGCTGGCGGTGACCTGCCTTTCGATGGGCAACCCCCACGCGGTGCTGTTCCTGGACGGGCCGGTGGATGAGTACCCGCTGGAGGAGGTTGGCCCGAAGGTGGAGCGCCACCCGGCGTTCCCGGCCAGGGTGAACTTTGGGGTGGCGCGGGTGCACGGCCGCGAACGGATGGAGCTGCGGGTGTGGGAGCGTGGGGTGGGGGAGACGCTGGCCTGCGGGAGCGGCTCCAGCGCGGCGATGGTAGCGGCGCGGCTGAAGGGGCTGGTAGGGGACACAGTTGACATAAAGCAACCAGGGGGACGGCTGACCGTGGATTGGGACGGTAGGGGAGAGGTATACCTGACGGGGCCGGCGGGTTTCGTGTTCGAGGGCGAGTGGCCGGACTCCGCAACGAGTTCAGAGTGACTTTTCGACAGGCTCAGGGTGGGCGGTGGCGTCTGCGCCCACGGCGCGTGGATAGTGTAGGATAGTCTGCGCCATGGAGCCGCGAGGGAGATGGAGACCGCGCACTGAAGTACGCGGCTTGTTAATAGGAGCCGCCGACTTCAGTCGGCGGGGTTGCTGACCCGATGAACTTCGCTAGGCGTATCGAGAAGCTGCCGCCGTACCTGTTCGCGGAGATCAGCCGCAAGATCGCGGAGAAGCGGTCGCAGGGGGTGGACGTCATCTCGCTGGCGATCGGCGACCCGGACCTGCCGACGCCGGAGCACCTGATCGAATCGCTGCGGGAAGCCTCGCTCGACGTTGCCAACCACCGCTATCCGGAGACCGTGGGGCTGCTGGAGCTGCGGGAGGCGATCGCCCGCTGGTACGAGCGCCGGTTCGGGGTTTCGCTGGACCCGCAGCGGGAGGTGCTGCCGCTGATCGGCTCCAAGGAGGGGATAGGTCACATCGCGCTGTGTTTCGTCGACCCCGGCGACGTGGCGCTGGTGCCGGACCCGGGCTACCCCGTGTACGCGGTGGGCACGATGTTCGCCGGTGGCGAGGCGTACTACCTGCCGCTGCGGGAGGAGAACGGCTTCCTGCCGGACCTGGAGGCGGTGCCGCCAGATGTCCTACGCAAGGCGAAGGCGCTGTGGCTGAACTACCCGAACAACCCCACGGGCGCGGTGGCAGACCTGGCGTTCTTCGAGCGGGCGGCAGCGTTCGCGCGAGAGCATGGGCTGGCGGTGCTGCACGACGGCCCGTACTCCGAGGTGGCGTTCGACGGCTACCGGCCGCCCAGTTTCCTAGAGGCAGAGGGTGCGCGCGAGGTGGGGATCGAGTTCCATTCGCTCTCCAAGTCGTACAACATGACCGGCTGGCGAGTAGCGATGGCGGTAGGGAACGCGGAGATCATCGACGCCCTGATGCGGGTGAAGTCCAACCTGGACTCCGGCATACCGCAGGCGATCCAGCGAATGGCGATCGCGGCGCTGGACGGCCCCCAGGAGTGCATCGAGGAGCACAACCTTGTCTACCAGCGGCGGCGTGACCGGCTGGTGTCGGCGCTACGGGGTCTGGGGCTGCGGGTGAGCCCGCCCAAGGCCAGCCTCTACGTCTGGGCGCGGGTGCCGGACGGTACGAGCAGCGTGCAGTACGCGACCCGGCTGCTGGACGAGGCTGGCGTGGTGGTAACGCCGGGCATCGGCTATGGCCCCAGCGGCGAGGGGTATGTGCGGCTGTCGCTCACGATACCGGACGAGCAGCTGGAGGAGGGCGTGCGCCGCCTCGAGGCGCTGCGGTTGTAGGCTGATCTAGCTTGCCGTGGTCAGCTTGCCGGCTTGCTTGGGCGATATGTGGCCTGCCTCCAGCAGCCAGCGGATCGTGTCCGTGAAGGTGTCGCGAGGGTCGCGCGGTGCGTACCCCAGCTCCTCACGCGTGCGTGAATCGTCGTAGTGGGCCTCCAGGCTGAGGAAGTAGAAGCCCTCGAAGTTCAGCGGCAGGCGGAACGGCAGGACGCGCTGGGCGAGGTCGGCGAGGCGGCCTACCGGCATCAGGTAGCGAGCGGGCACTGTCCGTGTGGGGAGGTTGCGTCCGGTCACTTCTGCGAGCGCCAGGACGATCTGTTTCACGTCCATGTACGTTCCGGCAGCTAGATAGCGCCTCGGCCCGCGCCCGGCTTCCATCACCGCGGCGTGGACCTGCGCCACGTCTCTCACGTCGACGACCTGAAACCCGCCTGAGGGGAGCATCGGAAACTGCCCCTTGAGGACCGCTGCGGCCAGCCGGCTGGACTCCCCGAAGTGGGGGTCATGCGGGCCCCAGACCCCGGTGGGATACGTGATGACGATGGGGGCGGCGTCATCCTGGTACTTCCGCGCCACCTTCTCAGCCTCAGCCTTGGAGCCGATGTACGCGCCCTTTGGGGCTTTGACTGGCGAGTCGGTCGTGAGAACCTCGCCGTTAGGTGGCAGCAGCGCGCCGCCGGTGGAGACGTAGACGATGGGGTCCAACCCCAGCCGGACCGCCGTGCCGAGCACCAGGTCTGTGCCGCGGACGTTGGTTTCCCGAATGCGCTTCGCCTCGCGGCCGTCGAGGGAGTAGACGGCGGCGGCGTGGAGCACCGCCTGGCAGCCCTCCATCGCCCGCTCCACCGCATTCGCGTCCGTGATGTCGCCGACGATAGAGTCGACCTTACCCACCCCCAGCGGCTTCAGGGCGGGGGCGATCCGGTCCGGCGAGCGCACGAGCAGCCGCACGTCGTGTCCCTTCTCGATCAGCGCCGCGACCGTGTGTGAGCCCACGAAGCCGGTTCCGCCGGTGACGAGTACGCGCATGTAAGGTCTCCTTCACTAACAGTGCAATGGGGGCATTATAACGTATCGCTCTAGACGGCCCGCGCCAGCAGCGCGGCCCCGCTCGCCGTCACTACCGTTGCTGCCAACAGCATGAGCGCCCGCTCGTCGGTGGCGAGAGCCCAACGCTTGTCGATCGTCTCTGTCGTGCCGTCCGCGTAGGTGATGTGCCCTTCGATGCTTTGCACACGGCGGCGTATGGCGCGGACGCGGGAGCTGAGCGTGCGTTGGGCGAGGCTGAGGGCGAAGGCGGCGGCAGCCCCGGCGGCAGCCGCCGGTTCGAGCCGTTCGGCGCTTGCCCAGTAGGCGGTGAGCAGGGGAAAGGCGCCCCAAGCCAGGGCGAACCAGAAGTCGGAGTGGAAGCGGCCGCCGAACAGCTCCAGGTTGTAAGCGATGAGGATGAAGGCGCCGAAGACGACGAACGCCAGCAGCCAGGGCGAGACCACCACCGCGCCCAGCAGCCCCAGGCCCACCGCGCCGACAAGAGCGATCGCTGTCAGGAGTATGAGGACGGACGAGGGGATGCGGGTGCGCAGGGGCCGGCCGTTCAGCTCGTCGAGGGCGTGGGCGGCGACGCCGACGCCAAGGAAGAAGGCGAGGAGGGTGGCGGCGAGCCGGTCGTAGTGGAGGGTGGGGGCGAGGGCGGCGCCGAGGACGACGTAGCTCAGGTGCCAGAGCGTGTAGGGAGGATGGAGCAGGGTGACGTAGTCTCGCCAGGCGCCGAGATCAAGGGCGTAGAAGGCCGGTCGTCCCTCGGGTTCGGCCGCGGCTCTGGGCGTCGTGGCTTCGAGCCTGCGTACGGTTTTCATCCCCTCTTCGTCCCCCAGATGACGATGGCGCCGCCCAGAGAGAGGCGTCTGGCAGCGACGTTGGAGAAGCCGCAGTCGCGCCACAGTTGGAGCAACCGCTCCTCAGGCCAGCGGCGGTAGAAGCCGCGGATGCTGGGGCCGAGGAAGGCGCCGACGCGGCGCCAGGCGGGGGAGAGGAGAGCGCCGCCCAGGGGAAGCGCGATGGCTGTATAAAGCCGCCAGAGGGGGTGGGCGAGGCCGGAGGGGACGGCGAAGTCCAGGGAGGCCATCGTACCGCCCGGCTTGAGGACGCGCGCCAGCTCGGCGAGGGTGGAGGGGACGTCGGCAACGTAGCGCAGCAGATAGGTGAAGACGACCGCGTCGAAGGTCGCGTCCGCGAAGGGGATCGCTTCCGCCGTGCACTCCGCGAGGTCCAGGCGAGTCGCTACGCTGTCCGCGCGGCGCGCCGCGGCCTGAAGCATCGGTCGGGTGATGTCGGCGGCCGTCACCCGCACGCCGTCGCGCCGGCAGAGGCGCAGGGCGATGGCGCCGGTGCCGGTGGCCATGTCGAGGACTCGCGCCCCCGGCGGCAGGTCAAGCCGGGAGAGCAGGAAGTCGTGCCAGCGGGAGTACTGGAGGAGGCTGAGGAGCTGGGCGGGACGGTCGTAGTTGTCGGCGATGGGCGAGAAGATGCGGCGTGGGGTGTCGGGGCCGGCCGGCCGGCCCACCTCTGGTCCTGCATGAGCGGGAACAGGCATCCGGTGGCCCTTCTAGCGAGACGGGGGTGCTGGCCTGCCTACGCCGAGGCGCACACGTGCGGGCAGGCAGGCGCGACCCATTGTAGCACGCACAGGGAGCCCGCCTGCGGTCTATACTGATACGGGAGGTGAAGTAGAGATAGCACGCAGGCTACACAAGACGAAGGAGCCCCAGGAGCGGGCGTTCCTGGTGGCCGCCGAGGTCAAGCGCGGCGACGGACGGGCCGGCAGGTCAGCCGACGTTCGGCGCTGGAGTACGCAGGCCTCGCTGGATGAGCTGGCTCTTCTGGCCGACACCGCGGGGGCGCGGGTAGTGGGTTACGCCCTGCAGCGGCTGGATCGGCCCAACCGGGCGACGTACATCGGCCGGGGCAAGGTGCAGGAGATCGCCTCGCAACAGGGCTCGCTGGATTACACCACCGTCATCTTCGACGACGAGCTATCGCCATCCCAGCAGCGGACGCTTGAGAAGGAGCTGGAGGTGAAGGTGCTGGACCGCACGGCGCTGATCCTGGACATCTTCGCCCAGCACGCGCGCACTAGGGAGGGCCGGTTGCAGGTGGAGCTTGCCCAGCACGTATACATCCTGCCGCGGCTGCGAGGCCAGTGGTCTCACCTGGAGCGGCTGGAGGGTCGAATCGGCACGCGCGGGCCGGGCGAGACGCAGCTGGAGACGGACCGGCGGCTGATCCGTAACCGGATATCGGGGCTGAAGCGGCAGATCGAGCAGGTCCGGCGGCAGAGGGCGCTGCACCGTCGCCAGCGGGCGAGGCAGGGGATGCCGGTGATCTCGCTGGTGGGCTACACGAACGCGGGCAAGAGCACGCTAATGCGGACGTTCTCAGGGGCGGACGTGCTAGTGGAGGATCGGCTGTTCGCCACTCTGGACCCGGTGACGCGTCGGGTGAGGCTGCCATCGGGGAACATGGTATTGCTAACGGATACGGTGGGGTTCATCCAGAAGCTGCCGACGCAGTTGGTGGCGGCGTTTAGGGCCACGCTGGAGGAGATGACGGAGGCGACGCTGATGCTGCACGTGGTGGACGTAACGCATCCGGACGCCGTGCAACAGGCCGAGACGGTGGTGGCGACGCTGGCAGAACTGGAGCTGGCGGGGAAGCCGCTGCTGACGGTGCTCAACAAGGCTGATCTCCTCATCGACGGGAAAGGCGACTCGCTGGAGGAGGTGCTGGAGGCGGAGGGGGCGCAGGCGTTGCTGGAGCCGTGGGGAGCCGATGCGCTGGTGATCTCGGCGGCGAAGGGGTGGGGGATGGAGGAGATGGGACGGCGGCTGGAGGCGTCGCTGGCGGAGGCGGCTTCGCCTGCGGGCTGAGCGAGGCCGGGAAGAGTCCGAGCCACCGACTGCAGGAGATGGCAGGGACGAGATAGGCGGGGGATCGACGAACAATCGCTGAAAATAGCCGGCGGCCTATATTGACACACATCGATATAGCCTCTAAGATGAGGCCATGGCTACTGAAACGAAGGTCATCAACGAGGCGGAGAGCTGCTGCGGGATAGAGCCGGGCTCGATTCACGAGGCCGACGCGGCGCAGGATGGAGCCCTGGTCGATGCGGCAACGCTGTTCAAGGCGCTCTCGGACGAGACGCGCCTGCGAATCGTCCGCACGATGGTGCGGTCGAAGCACGAGCTGTGCGAGTGCAATATCGTGCCCTTGTTTGGGCTATCGCAGTCCACGATCTCCTACCACCTGAAGGTGCTGCGCGAGGCGGGCATTGTGGAGTGCGAGAAGCGGGGGCTGTGGGCGTATTATCGGGTGAACACACGTGCCTTGATGGGCGCGGTGAAAACGCTGGCCGAGCTGGCATAAATCGAAGGGATTCGATGAAGGAGAAGAGGTTATGACTACCGAGCGAGAGATCAAGGAGACGGTGCGCGAGCACTACGCGGAGAGCGCACGTCGGGTCAAGGCAGAGGACGAGTCGTCCTGTTGCGACTCCGGTTCCACGGAGAGCGTGGTCAGCTCCAAGCTCTATACCACGGATGAGCTGCAGGGGCTGCCGCAGGAGGCTGTGGTGGCGTCGCTGGGTTGCGGTAACCCGGTGGCGATGGCGGACCTGCACGAGGGCGAGGTGGTGCTGGACCTAGGCTCCGGTGGCGGCATCGACGTGCTGCTCTCGGCGCGACGTGTCGGGCCCACCGGCAAGGCCTACGGTCTGGACATGACGGACGAGATGCTGGAGCTGGCGCGGGAGAATCAGCGCCAGGCGGGCGTGACCAACGTCGAGTTCCTCAAGGGTGAGATGGAGGAGATTCCGCTGCCGGAAGGCTCCGTGGACGTGATTATCAGCAACTGTGTGGTGAACCTATCGCCGGACAAGGACAAGGAGCTGGCGGAGGC
>JADFKX010000040.1 GCA_022564695.1 Chloroflexota bacterium
AGGTTCTGCCGCACGTTCCCCCAACAGCGCTCCCCCATCCGACATAGAGGACGAGAAAGCTCGCTCGCCGTTACAGGTCAACCTCAGCGATGGCCGACGCAAATCATGCGCCTGGGCGTAACGGAGCCATGGGTCGGCGCCTCTACTCAGTATGAGCGGTTGCAGCCGCTTTCGTGGCGGCGGACGGTGCGGAGTGTAGGGGCTGAGCCCCGTCTCGGGCCAGTATTCTGAGGAACGCCTCGACTACTACGGGGTCGAATTGGCTGCCACTGTTTCGTTCCAACTCCTCGATGGCCGCCTTGACTGGCATCGCCTTTCTGTAAGGCCGGTCGTTGGTCATCGCGTCGAAGGCGTCGGTCACAAGGAGGATGCGGGAGGCGATGGGGATCTCCTCCCCAGCCAGACCATCGGGGTAGCCGGAGCCGTCAAAGTGCTCGTGGTGGTGGATGACGGACGGTGTCACTACGGTGAGCGTACGGATCTGGCCGAAGATGTTGAGGGCAGCGGTAGAGTGCTTCCTCATCTGGACCCATTCATCTTCGTTGAGGGGGCCTGGCTTGAACAGCACCTCATCCGGCACGGCCAACTTGCCGACATCATGGAGGAGGGAAGCCAGCCGCACGATCGATTGGTCCTGTTCACCCAGGCCGAGTTCGTCGGCCAGCTTCCCGGCCCACCAGGAGCATCGTTCTGTGTGTGCGCTGGTGGAGGGATCTTTGGCCGAAAGGGCCGCGCCGAGAGCATTGACAACGTCTGGGGCGTACACTGCGCGGTCGGCGGCGTACCAGGGCAGGGCTCCGTCTTTGCGCCTCTGGACCAGTTTGGCCCAGTCGCCGACGCGATTCTTGCCTTCGGATTTGGCCCAGTACATGGCCACGTCGGCGCCGTAGATTAGCTCATCCATCGTTGCGGCCCAGTCCGGCGAGGACGCCACGCCCAGACTGACCCTGATTCCCTCGCTGTCGACCTGTCCCTGCACGGTGCGGCGTAGACGTTCGGCGAATCCGAGGGTCTTCTCATGGTCGGTCCCTGGCAGCAGTATGGCGAACTCGTCTCCCCCGTAGCGGTAGGCATTGCCTTGGCCTGCCACGGCGGTCAAGACGGGGGCCAGCTGGCGAAGAACGCTGTCCCCAGCCTGGTGGCCCCGCGAATCGTTCACGCGCTTGAAGTCGTCGATGTCCACCATGATGAGTCCCACCGGATGCCCGGACTCCTGGGCACGGGACATCTCCTCTTTGATTCTGTCGTGGAAGGCCCGGTGGTTGGAGAGCCCCGTCAGGGCGTCCGTAGTAGCTTCAGAACGTGCTTTCCTCAGGCGGGCAGGGGTGCTTACCAGATAAAAGGTGACGGCGCCTACGAGTAATGCGGAGATCATACCTATGATCCATGCCCACGAGGACGCCGCCGAGGCGGATGGCCACCCGCCTACCGGAGCTGCGGCCAGCTCCCAGGAACCGTTCGGTAGCGACACGGCAGACGTCACCGGATCCGTGTCGAGGGCACTTTCGTCTCCGAAGAAGACCTCCCCAGAGGCTCCCATGCCGTCCTTTCCGCGGATGACGTATTCGATATCCCGTGACTCATCAAGTAGCCCAGCCTGCAAAAGCAATGGATCGAAATCGATAAGGATTATTGCCAGGCCCCAATATTGCTCGCTCCCATCGGGTAGGGCCAAGAATACCGGCGTGCGGCCGATTAGCGCCACGCCTCCCTGCTTCAACTCAAGAGGCCCGGCAATCACGAACTCCCTATTGTCAATCGCGCTTTGAACGGCATCACGTCTGGCGGGATCACCGAGCAGGTCGTGCCCGATAGCTTCCTCGTTACCTTCCACGGGATACACGTAGGTCACTACTGAATCGGGAGCCAATTGCAGACTGCGAATCCCGGTTTGCTCCCCCTCAAGGTCTTCGGCGAAGGCCTGGAACTCGGCGTCGTTGATTTCAGGGCGGCTAGAGACGTATGCAGCCAGACCTCGCACCAGGAATAGTCGCTGGTTCAGTGCTTGTTCCAGGCTGACACGCCTAGCAGTAACTTCATTCAGTACATTGGATCGAGTTTCTTGCTTGAGATCCTCCCGCAGCAGGTGATCGATGAATGCCACCGTGACCAAGGCCACAGCTATAGCCAACAGTGCTGCAAGGTAGGGTGCAGCCGCGTGTCGGCGTGAGGCGAACGTTTTCCGCCATTCATTCAGGCGCGCTAGTTTGGGTAACACGATATCCATCTGGCCCCGATCCTTAGTAAGGCACCAGCAGTCCGAAGCCGGTGATGATCCGCCCTTCAACCGAAGAGGGCGGAGGAAGCCTGAACGACCCTCTGCATTGCGTCATCCGGATTCGTAGTAGCTTAGCCATTCCGGTTACTTTCGCTCCCTCCAGGTTATTGATGATTTGGGCCGTGCGGGGACCCAAAGGTTAAGGTGGCTCACAGGTATAGGATGGGCGCGCGTTGACACAGTTACTGGGTGCAAGGTTAAGGTCTGGTTCAGCAAAAATTGGAACGGTAAAGCGCTTGCGATAGAGGCAGGAGAGGCCCCGATTCATCGGGACCCCTCCTGCCCGCGTGGAGTTAAGATCTAGGGGAGGGTTGGCGATACTATTCGCAGCCGCCGCTTTCGCAATGTGATATTCTGTCAATCGCCTGAACGGCGGATGGAGGAGCTATAAATGACCTTTGACGGTGGCGTCACGGGGCCCAAGCGGGCGGAGGAGGAAGAGAGGCTGGGTTACTCGACGGATGAGCTCAGGGGGCTCAAGGCGGCGAGGAAGGAGCTGGAGGGCAAGGTGGAGCGCCAGATGCTGCGACGGAACCCCTACGGCCTCACCTTCCGCGAGCTCACGATCCTCCACTTCGTGGCCGCCGGCAGATCAAGCAAGGAGATCGGTATTGAACTGGAGATCAGCCCCCTGACCGCCCAGAAGCACGTTTCGAATATCCTCGCCAAGATGGACGCCTCCTCCCGCACGGCGGCGGCGGCGCGAGCTCTCAGAGAAGGTCTGCTGGACTAACGGCGATATCACCTTCGCTTATCGCAGCCCCGGAAAGACTTCGGCGCGCTAGGCCGCACCTTCGCGATTGGGTAATCCTGTCGGGTTGCCGTCAAAACGCTGAGACACAGTAGATCGTGCCGCTTGCCATGCACGGTCCGTATCTAAAAGATGGTGCCGGAGGGCAGAGTCGAACTGCCGACACCGCGATTTTCAGTCGCGTGCTCTACCACTGAGCTACCCCGGCACCATCCGCATTCTAGGTATGGCTCCATAGCAGCGTCAAGGCGAACACGCTAATCCTAAGACCGTCTTGGAGCACAATTCGCGCGGCGTGCGTCCACTGCTAGCCAGCCGGAGCTGATGCTCCAGCTTCCAAGCTGGGGTCGTGCGAAGTGGCCTTCAACATCCCGTGCTGCCTTCCGCTTGTGCTATAATTCACCAAGCTATGCCCCCGCTCCTCATCGCCGCGCCGGAGTCGCTGAGCGGCAAGACTACCGTCGCCGTCGCCATCGGCCAGCGCTTCAAGGACGCCGGCCGCACCGTCGCCCTCTTACGCCTGACCGGTGGTGATCACGCCGCGGACGATGCGCGGCTGTTCGCCGGACTCGCCTTCAACGTCAGCCGCCGGGCTGAGCCCGTCCAGGCTGCGGATGTGGCGATCGCTGACGAACACTTCACGCTGATCGAAGCGCCGGCGGGCGATCCTCGCCAGGCGGCGGAACGCCTTTCCGCCAAAACGGTGGTCGTGGTGGCGTACGCCGATCCATTACCCGCTGACATCCCTTCCTTCTGTGAGGCGATGGGCGACTCCTGCGCCGGCGTCATCATCACCCGCGTGCCCAGCCGCCGCCTGGAGGCTACGCGCGCCGCCGCCGAGGGCATCGGCGTCCGTATTGTCGCCCTCGTGCCGGAGGACCGCCTTCTGGCCGCGCCTTCGCTCGGCGCCATCGCCGAGGCGCTGGAGGCCGAGACCAGCTTCCTCGACAGCGCCCGCGACAACATAATCGACCGGCCCATCATCTCCTCCATCAGCGTCGATCCGGCGCAGGGCTATTTCGCCGACTACAACCCCAACGTCGTCATCGTGCGCGGCGACAAGCCCGATCAGCAGCTCGGCGCCCTCTACGCCGGCGTGCCTTGCCTCATCATTACCGGCGGATTGCCACTCCTTTCGTACGTGGAGGAGCGCGCGCAAGAGGAGGAGATACCGCTCCTCAAGACCCACTACGACACCGTGGCCACCGTCGGGCGGTTGGAGCCTCTCTACGGCGCGACGCCGTTCTCCGGTCAGGCTAAGGTGGAGCGCATCGTCCAGCTCACGAGTGATCTGGACCTCTCCTCGCTAGTCTAGGGGTAAAACTTAACGGGCACCCACACTTGTTGGGGCGCCCGCTCTCTTTTTCGCTGCGGTCTATCTAGTGCTGGAAACGCGCCGCCTCTGGTTCCCCGGCTGCCGGTGGTGTCTGAGATTGGCCCCCTTCTCCAAGGCTGCTGAGGGTCTCCTCCGCACCACTGGACTTCGCTGAGGGAGCGGGGCTCGGTCGCGCTGTGTTGCAGTAAGGGCAGGCCACCCAAGAGAAGCTGAGCAGCCGCTCGCACTTGGCGCATTGGTCCTTGAGCTGCGTCTGGCAGGACGGGCAGAAATGAAACTCCTTATCGGTGAGCCTGCGGCAGGATGGGCAAGCTCCCTCGTCCCCCAGCTCTCGCAGCAGCGCCTCCTCCTCCAGCGAGCGCGCGTACGCCTCCTCCAGCGTGTCCCGGGGACGCAACATCAGGTACAGCGCCAACCCCGGTATGTTAAAGCTGGGGAAGAACATCAGCACGACGAATACGGAGAGAGCCTGTAGCGACGAATCGCGGCTACGGTCCCGGATGTCTCGGTAGACCCAGACAACTATGCTGATCCAGAGCAACAAAGCCCAAACGCCGCCGATAACGGCGGCAAGGATTGCTAACTGTTCCTCCATTACCACCTGCCCTTGGTTATATGGAATATACTTTTGCGCATTATATCACGGCCTGCTCACTCCATCATTAGGTATAACGCGCGGCGCCTGCACTTGGCTTCCCTCCCAACCGCCGATAGACTGAGATCCGTACATGTCTCGACGCAAGAAGGACCGGCGAACACGCATACAGCCTTACCGCGTAAGCGTAACCCTGGAGGACATCGCCTACGAGGGTGGCGCCCTCGCCCACCACGACGGCAAAGTGATCTTCGCCGACTACGGCATCCCCGGTGAGGAGGTCGTGGTTGAGGTGGACCGCGAGCGCCAGGGCGTCGGCATCGGTCGCGTAGTGGAGGTGATCTCGGCTGCCGACGATCGGGTGGAGCCGCCCTGCCCGTATTTCGGCGCCTGCGGCGGCTGCCAGTGGCAGCACATCCGTTACCCCAAGCAGTTGGAGCTGATGGCCCACATCGTTCGCGAGCAGCTCCGCCGCATCGGCAAGTTCGAGGAGCCGCCCGTCTCACTCACCGTCGGCGCCGACGATCCCTGGGGCTATCGTAACCACGCCCGCTTTACCGTGAACCGCGAGGGCGAACTCGGCTTCATGACCAGGCACAGTCGACGCTTTCTACGCATCGACCACTGCCTGATCATGCACCCCTGGATCAACGAGACGCTGCCTAAGCTCCAGGGCAAATCAGCTGGTCTCCATCAGGTCGCCATTCGCTACGGCGTGAACACCGACGAGGTGCTCATCCACCCGGACCTCGGTGAGATCGAGCCGTCCATCCCCTCCGCTCAGCGCTACTATCACGAGGAGCTGGCCGGTAGCCGCTTCCGCATCTCCGGCGCCTCCTTCTTTCAGACCAACACACCGCAGGCGGAGAAGCTGATCGGTCTCGTGCGGCAGCGGCTCCGGCTCAACGGCGATGAACTGCTGCTGGACGCCTACGCGGGCGTGGGCACCTTCGCCGTCGCCCTGGCGCCCGATGCCGGCCGCATCATCGCTATCGAGGAGTCAGCAGCCGCCGTGGACGACGCCATGGTCAATATCGCCGGCTGCCCCAACGTCCAGTACTTCAAAGGCAAGGTCGAAGCCGTCCTCCCAGAGCTGACTGAGCATCCCGATGCCGTGATTCTGGACCCTCCTCGCCAAGGCTGCCATACCGAGGCGCTAGACGCCGTCCTGAAGCTGGCGCCGGCACGCATCGTCTACATCTCTTGCGATCCCGCTACCCTGGCCCGCGACCTCCGCCGCCTCGCGGACGGAGGCTACCGCCTGGAGGACGTGACCCCCATCGATATGTTCCCCCACACCTATCACATCGAATGTGTTGCCACCCTCAGCCAGCCCTCCTCATCCAGCGCGAGAGCTCAGAGCTCAGAACCTGGAACCGCGGCGACGTAGGTTCTCGATTCTACTCATGCTCATCCTCGCCTCCGTCTCCCCACGCCGCCGCGATCTGCTCGCCCGGCTAGACCTGCCGTTCAAGGTAGTCGCCTCGCGCGTAGACGAAGGGGCGCTGCGGGGCCGCCCTGAGCCCATCGCCCGTCGCTTGGCCGCCGCCAAAGCGCGCGCCGTCGCCGCAGAGCGCCCCGATGCGATCATCCTCGCTGCCGACACCGTCGTCGCCCATCGCGGCACCCTGCTCGGCAAGCCCCGCGACGCGGACGAGGCGCAGGCGATGCTCCAGCGCCTCCGCGGCCGCGTCCATCGAGTGGTCACCGCCGTGGCCGTTTTGCCTCCTGGTCGACGCCGTCCCCTCATCGATCACGCAACTACCTACGTCACGATTCGCCGCTACACGGACGCCGACATCGCCGCCTCCATCGCCCGTGGCGATCCCTTCGACAAGGCCGGCGCCTACGCCATCCAGGATGAGCGGCTGGCGCCCGTGGCGCGGTATCACGCCCCGCCTGGGCCGCCTGTCAGCCGACCTGTCGGCTCCGGCGGGCAGGGCTGCTACTGCAACGTGATGGGTCTGCCCCTGTGGACGGCGATGCGCTTGCTGGAACGGGCAGGTCTCGACATAACGCATATCAGCGCAGTGGATCTCCTGCCCCAGTGCGCAAAGTGTCCGCTGGCGCCCTAGAGCGCTGCGACGCCCCACTCTAAGACGCTGGCTGAAGTATCTAATTTACCAAACGTTCACCGAATGAGCGGTTATATTCGCCCCAAAATTGAACCCGCTGCGCTATAAACGAAGTAGACGTTACGAGCGTCAGCCCAGCGCTCCGTTCTGATTGTTGAGGGTTTGGGACGGAGGAAGTGATGGAACCTATAAACGCTCGCGGCCGCCGGGAGAGCGGCCAGGTGCTCATCATGTTCCTCCTCGCGTTCGGCGTCCTCATGGGCTTCGTCGCCATGTCCATCGACGTGGGCATGATCCTCCAGGAGAGGCGTAGCCTGCAGAACGCCGCCGACGCCGCCGCTCTGGCCGGCGTCTCAGAGCTGCCGGATTCCCCTGGCGCGGCCACAGCCAACGCCCTGGAGTGGGCGGAGAACAACGGCTACACGGGCGAGAACGGCGCAATCATCACCGTGAACACCCCCTACCAGGGCGACCCCAACTCCGTTGAGGTCATCATCGAAGTTGAGATGCCGTTCATCTTCGCCCGCGCTCTGGGGCTGGAGAGCACCGACGTCAGCGCCCGCGCCGTCGCTGGCATCGCCCCAGCAACAATCGGCAACAACGCCGCGATCCTCATCCTCAACGAACACGAGTGCAGCGCTTTCCAGATGGTCGGCACCACCGATCTGTCGATCACCAACAGCGGTGCCATCATGGTCAACTCGGACTGCGACAGCGAACAAAATGGGGCGATCAATAAAGGGGGGAGCAGTGTCGCGACGGTGGAGGGCGGGATCTTCTACTACGAAGATGGTAGCTGGTCCATTTCTGGCTCGGGTGCTCTGGACCCAGAGCCGGAGACGGTCTCCTACCGGACTTCCGACCCCCTAGCCGGCCTGACGCCCCCGTATCCGTACGTTGTTGATACCTCACCTGACTCAGGCGGCACCGTGGCCGACCCCAAGACCCTCAACGTCAACGGCGCCGCTGCGACTCTCCATCCGGGCGTCTATTGGGGTGGCATGCAGATTCAGGCGGAGAACGTGACCCTGCTCCCCGGGACTTACATCATGGCCGGTGGAGGCTTTGCAGCCTCTAGCAGCGGAACGATCAGCGGGGACGAGGTCTTCATCTACAACACCTTCGACCCCGAAAAACCAAATGCCCCAGACGGAAAGTGCGGGCCCATCGACCTGCGTGGATCCGCTGCTTACACCTTCACCGCTCCGACCAGCGGCGCCTACAAAGACGTGCTCTTCTGGCAGGACGAAGCCTGCACCAACGCCGTCAGGATCGCAGGAAGCGGCGATGGGGGCGGCGGGAGTAGTGGCATCTTTTATGTCTCCAGCGCAGAGTTGGAGCTGGTAGGGGGTGGTGATCTAGGCGCCCTGCAGATGATCGTCGACACGATCAAAATCGGGGGCGGCGGCGTGATCAATATCAGCTACTACCCCTACGTCGACATACCAGTGCCAGGCCATGGCCCCAAGCTGGTGGAGTAGCCCCTAGCCCGCTAGTTTCGCGGCTCCATCACACACCGCTGGCCCCTGTGTCACACTCGCAGGTGCCAACAGCATTTCGACCGTTGCCCGTGCACCCGAACACCTGTATCATTCGGGCATGACCACCCCCACCCGGAGCCCCATCCTGTCCCCCCTTAACCCCCGCCAGCGGGAGGCCGTGGAGCATACGGATGGCCCCCTCCTCATCCTCGCCGGCCCCGGCTCAGGCAAGACCCGCGTCATCGCCCACCGCGCCGCCTACCTCATCGCTGAGGCCAATGTCCATCCCCGTCGTATCCTCGCCGTCACCTTCACCAACAAGGCCGCCCGCGAGCTGCGTGACCGCATCTTCGCCCTCGTCGGACAGGAGCGTGCCCAGGACATCAGCCTCGGCACCTTCCACGCCGTCTGCGCCCGCACCCTCCGCATCGATGGCGAGCAGATCGGCGTACCCCGCACCTTCGCCATCTACGACGCCACCGACCAGATCGCCGCCGTCAAGCAGGCGATGCAGGACCTGGCGCTGGACCCCAAACGCATCGCCCCCCGCGCCGTCCTCTCCGCCATCTCCCGCGCCAAGAGCGAGCTACAGAATCCGCGCCAGTACGCCGCCCTCGTCGCAGACTACTTCCAGGAGGTAACCTCCCGCGTCTTCCTCCGCTATCAGGACATACTGGAGCAGAACTCCGCCCTGGATTTCGACGACATCCTCAACAAGACGGTGGAGCTGTTCCAGGAGCGCCAGGAAGTCCTGGAGAAGCACGCGGAGCGCTACCTTCACATCCACGTCGACGAGTTCCAGGACACCAACATCGCCCAGTACATCCTCGCCAAGCAGTGGGCCAGCCGCCACCGCAACATCTGCGTCGTCGGCGACCCCGACCAGTCGATCTACACCTGGCGCGCCGCCGACATCCGCAACATCCTCAACTTCGAGCACGACTTCACAGACGCCGCCGTGGTCATCCTTGACCAGAACTATCGCTCCACCCAGACCATCCTGGACTCCGCCCACAGCGTCATCGCGGTCAACAAGCAGCGTAAGGAGAAGAACCTCTGGACGGAGAACGGCCCCGGCCGGCCTATCACCGTCTACGAGGCGTACGACGAGGAGAGCGAAGCCGCCTTCGTCATTGACGAGGTGAAGCGGTTGGTCAAGGAGGAGAAGCTTCCGCTTCGGGGCTTCGCCGTCATGTACCGCACCAACGCCCAGTCGCGCCCCTTGGAAGAAGCGTTCGTCCGTCGCAACATCCCCCATCGCCTCGTCGGCGGCACCCGCTTCTACGAGCGTCGCGAAGTCAAAGACCTCTTAGCCTACTTCCGGCTGGTGCACAACCCGTTCGACTCCGTTGCCCTGATGCGCGTCATCAACGTGCCGACACGCGGTATTGGCGATCGCACTCTGGCTGAGCTCAGCCGCTGGTCAGGCGAGCAGTCCATTCCCGCCTACGCCGCCCTCCAGCTCATCGCAGACGCTGAGCGCGACTCGCTGGAAAATTCCGCTCATGGTGTCCGCTTTGCGGACTCCGATGCTCCGCTCGGAGCGACCGCCGAAGTGCAAACGACTGCTGGCGCCCACCCATTCCAGAGGCGGACAGTGGGCGCCCTCCTCCGCTTCCTCGGCATCCTTAACGAGCTTATCGCCGTCGCACAGAAGGAATCGCTCTCCGAGCTGCTGGATACGATCATCGATCGTACCGGCTACCGTGAGTACCTCCTCGGCGGGGAGCGAGGCAGCCTCCCGGACGGCGAAGATCGCTGGGAGAACGTCCAGGAGCTGCGCACCGTCGCCGCCCAGTACGACGAGCTCAAGCCGGAGCACCCAGACGGGTCCGTCCTGGGCGCTCTCTCCTCCTTCCTTGAGGACGCCGCCCTCATCACCGACGTGGACGGATACGATGAGAAGGCCGACGCCGTCACCCTTATCACCCTCCACGCCGCCAAAGGGCTGGAGTTCCCCGTCGTGTTTATGGTTGGCCTGGAGGAGGGGCTGCTGCCCCACATGCGCTCCCTAGAGAGCGGAGACCCCGCCCAGCTGGAGGAGGAGCGTCGCCTCTGCTACGTCGGCATGACCCGCGCCAAGGAGCACCTCTACCTCATCCGCGCCTCCCGTCGCTCCTTCGGCCGCACAAGCGCCGGTTTCGGCGGTGGCCACAACCCACCCTCGCGCTTCCTGGCGGACATCCCTCTGGAGCTGATCGCTCAACCTGAGCGCGTCGAAACGCCCACCCTCCTGCCCCAGCGACACCGCTACGGCGTCACCGCGCAGCCTGTACGGGCGCATCGCGATGCGCCCTCAGGGGAGGCCGCTGCCCCCATCGAGATGTTCGCTGCCGGCGACCACGTCCGCCACCCCAAGTTCGGACAGGGGATCGTCGTCTCCTGCCAGCCCTCCAGCAGCGACTATCAGATTGTCGTCGCCTTCAAGGGCGAGGCCGGCATCAAGAAGCTGCTCCTCTCCTTCGCGCCCTTGGAGAAGATAGATGGGGCCGTGCCTGGCGCCGATGATGTAGGATAGTACCGCCGTTACCAGAAGGAGGCAACCCACCATGACGACAGCCATTGAGACCCACGGCGCCTGCGATAGCCGCTTCAACGCCGTCAAGGACGCTTTCGCGGAGAACTTCCCCGCCCACGGCGAGGTGGGCGCCGCCGTGGCCGTGATGGTGGACGGCGAGTTAGTCGTCGACCTCTGGGCGGGCCACGCAGATCCAGCCCGCACCCGCCCCTGGGAGCGCGACACGATAGTCAACGTCTACTCGACGACGAAGGGGATGACCGCCATCTGCGCCCATCGCCTCGTTGACCAGGGGTTGCTGGACCTGGACGCGCCGGTGGCGAAGTACTGGCCGGAGTTCGCGCAGGCCGGCAAGGAGAAGCTGCCGGTGCGCTACCTGCTCAGCCATCGCGCTGGCCTGCCGGCGGTCAAGGACGTCTTGCCGGCCGGTTCGATCTACAAGTGGGACGTGATGACGGCGGCGCTGGCGGCCCAGGAGCCGTGGTGGGAGCCGGGTACGCAGCACGGCTACCACGCCCTCACGTTTGGCTGGCTAGTCGGCGAGCTGGTGCGACGGATCACCGGCAAGAGCCTCGGCACATACTTCCGAGAGGAGGTCGCAGAGCCGCTGGGCCTGGACTTCCACATCGGCCTGGCGGAGGAGCACGACGCGCGGACGGCGGAGATGATCCCGGCGCCGCTGCCCCAGCCCGGCGATACCAATCCCCTGGCCCAGATACTTAGTAAACCGGGGTCCATGCCGTTCAAGGCGTTCATCGTCTCGCCGGACATAATGCAGCCGGGCCACGTGAATACGCGACAGTGGCGGGCCGCCGAGATACCCGCGGCCAACGGGCATGGCAACGCCCGCGCCCTGGCGCGGGTCTACGGGGCGCTGGCCCGCGGCGGCGAGCTGGACGGCGTGTGCGTCCTCAGCCCGGAAGCCATCGACCGGGCGATTGTGGAGCAGTCCATCGGGCCGGATGCGGTGCTGGCAGGCCTGCCCACCCGCTTCGGCCTGGGCTTCATCCTTACCATGCCCGATGCACCGCTAGGGCCCAATCCGCGGACGTTTGGGCACCCGGGCATGGGCGGGTCGCTGGGTTTCGCCGACCCGGACGCGAAAGTCGGCTTCGGCTACGTGATGAACAAGATGATCGCCACCCCTGACCTCATCGACCCGCGCTGGCCATCGCTGATCGATGCTGTGTACGCCTCTTTGTAGACGCGGCTCCGCCTCCAGCAAGCCGCGCAGCCTGTAGGGGCGCATCGCAATGCGCCCCTAGGGGTGGACGCCTGACGGCACCCGGCTCTGAAGGACAGGCGTCAGCCTGTCGTCGCCATCGGCGACCTCTCGCGTTGCTCTTGCCTCCGCTGCCCCCTTCCGCTAGCCTAGACGCGACCCGTTAACTAAAAGGAGGCCACCCCAATGCTCCCGTACCTCATCACCGGCGACGACTTCACCGACTGGCTGACCGGCGACGGCATCCGCATCGCTGCCATCGTTGGTGTCGCCGTTGCCATAGATTTAGCCCTCCACCGCATTATCCCCCGCGCCCTGCGGCTCACCGTGGAGCGGCAGATGAAACAGCGGGATGAGGAGGAGATACAGCAGCGGGTGGACACCCTCTCATCCGTCTTCACCGCCGGCGGACGCGTGATAATCGTTCTGGTGACTCTCCTCACCCTCATGCCCCTGGCCGGCATCAGCATCGGCCCCCTGCTGGCTGGCGTCGGCATCCTGGGCCTCGCCGTTGGCTTCGGCGCCCAGAGCCTGGTCAAGGACGTCATCAGCGGCCTGTTCATCCTCCTCGACAACCAGTACTCCAAGGGCGATGTGGTGACCGTGGGCGGCATCTCCGGCCTCGTCGAGGACGTGGGCATACGACGCACCGTCCTGCGCGACCTGGACGGCATCGTCCACTATATCCCCAACGGGGAGATCGCCGTCGCCTCCAACTTCACCCAGGAGTACTCCCGCGTCAACCTCAACGTCGGCGTCTCCTACAGCGAAGACCTCGACCACGTCATGCGGGTCATCGACCGCGTGGGCGAAGAGATGGCCGCCGATCCGAAATGGGCGCCCGCTATCATCACCCCGCCCAAGTCGTTGCGGGTGGATAACCTGGGCGACTCCGGCATCGACATCAAGGTTGTCGGAGATACGAAGCCGATCAAGCAGTGGGAGATCATGGGCGAGCTCCGCAAGCGCATCAAGAAGGCGTTCGACGAAGAGGGTATCGAGATACCGTACCCGCACCGTGTGATCGTCACTCGCGGCGCCAAGGCCACCGACATCCCGGAGACCAAGAGCGAAGGGTAGGCCGCCTTACCCCTTGACCACCCCGATGGGCCGCATCCGGCACACCTTGCCCGTGATGCCCGCCTCGTCCAGCACGTCCACCACGTCCGCCACGTCCTTGTACGCCTCGCTCGCCTCCTCCGCCAGCAGGCCGCGGTTCTGCGCCCGCACGTAGATGCCGCGCTGGGCCAGCCGCTGCGCCACGTCCACCCCCTTCAGCATCCGCTTCGCCGCGTGACGGCTCTGCACCCGCCCCGCCCCGTGGGCGCTTGAGCCCCACGTCTCGCTCATCGCCTGCTCCGTGCCGGCGCAGATGTAGGAGTAGCGCGCCATGTCCCCCGGCACCAGCACCGGCTGCCCGGTTTGCTGATACCGCTTGGGCACGTCTGGATGCCCGGGCGGGAACGCCCTTGTCGCCCCCTTGCGGTGTACGCACACCGTCATCTCTTTCCCGTTCACCCGGTGCTGCTCGATCTTGGCGATGTTGTGCGCCACGTCGTACACCAGGTGCATCCCCAACTCCTCGCGGGCGTCGCGGCCCAGCACCCGCTGGAACGCCTGTCGCGTCCAGTGGGTGATCAGCTGGCGGTTGCAGAACGCGAAGTTCGCCGCCGCCGTCATCGCCCCCAGGTAGTCCTGCCCCTCCTTAGAGCCGATAGGCGCGCAGGCGAGCTGCTTGTCCGGTAGCTTGATCTTGTACTTGGAGGCCGCTTCCTCCATCACGTCCAGGTAGTCCTGGCAGGTCTGGTGACCAAGCCCCCGCGAGCCGCAGTGGATGAACACCATCACCTGACCCGGCCCGTCGATGCCCATCGTCTCCGCCTTCTCGCTGTCGTACACCTCATCGATGACCTGTATCTCCAGGAAGTGGTTGCCTGAGCCTAACGTCCCTAGCTGGGGAGCCCCTCTCTGCTTGGCTCGCTTGCTTACCTTATCCGTGTTCGCGCCATTGAGCGCACCTCCGCCCTCCACCGAATCAACGTCCTCCGGCCAAGCGTAGCCCTTCTCCAGCGCCCACCCCACC
>JADFKX010000197.1 GCA_022564695.1 Chloroflexota bacterium
GCTGTTCTGGAAGCTGCGCCTGCCCAGCGCCTTGCCTTACCTGTTCGCCGCCCTCAAAATCACTTATCCCCTCGCCCTCATCGGCGCCGTCGTCGCCGAGTGGTTCACCGGCGACCGAGGCCTGGGGCTGGTGATATTCGTGGCCAACGCCAACCTGGACACGCCCACCCTGTTCGCCGCCGTCGGCGTCCTCGCCCTCACCGGCGTCACCCTTAACGTTCTCCTCTACCTGATAGAGCGACGCCTTCTCTTCTGGCACGAAACGATACGTACCATCCGCTAGGATCCCAACAGGAGGAAACAAGTGCCCCACATCACACCCCGCCCGCTCCTCGCCGCCCTGCTGCCGCTGCTTCTCGCGCTGCTTCTGGCCGCCTGCCAGAACGGGGGAGGCGGCCCCGACGAGTCGGGGGCCTCATCCCCGGCGCTAAGCCCAGCCGCGCCCGACAAGATCACCTTCATGGCCGGCTTCAAGCCCCAGGCCAACCTTCCGTTCGTCGGCGCCTACGTGGCCCAGGAGAAGGGCTTCTTCGCCGAGCAGAACCTGGAGGTCGAGATCCAGCACGTCAACACCCCCGGCGAGAACTTTAAGTTCCTCAGCCTGGGCGAGGTGCAGTTCTCTACCGGCGACGCCGCCACCCTCATCGAGCGCGCGGGCGACGACCCACCCCTGGGCATCGTCGCCATCGCCCTGATCGGGCAGCGCGGCCAGCAGGGGTTCGCCGTCCTCGCCGACTCCGGCATCGAGACGCCCGCGGACTGGGCCGGCAGGCGCGCCGGCTACAAGGGCACGCAGCCCACGCCCGACTTCCTCGCCATCCTCAACGCCAGCGGCGTCGACCCCGACGATGTAGCGACCGTTCGCATCGGCTTCTCGCCCCAGCTCCTCACCGAAGGCGAGGTCGACATCTTCCCCCTCTTCCTCTCCAACGAGCCGGACACCCTGCGCAACCTGGGCTACGAGGTTACGGTCGTGGAGGCGGCCGATTTCGGCGCGCCCACGCTCGGCCTCACCTACGTCACCAGCCAGGACTACCTCAGCGAGAACCCGGACATCACCCTTCGCTTCCTCAACGCCGCCCTGCGCGGCATCGAATACGCCCGCGACAACCCGGAGGAGGCGATCGACATCGTCCTCCAGTACGCGAGCCAGGAAGACCGCGACCACATGCGCTTCATGATGGACACGGAGCTGGCCGCCGCCCAGAGCGACCTCACGGACGAAAACGGCATCGGCTGGATGACCGCAGAGCAGTGGACGGCCCTGCATGACTATCTGGTGGAGTTCGGCGGCATCCCCGCGGCCCTGGACGACGTGTCCGTCACCTATGACGACGGGTTCGTCAAGGAAGTGTACGAAGGCAGCTAGCGCTTTCTGGCCGTAGCCTCAGCGCTCGACTTGGCTACCCCGTTCCGCCGGCCCGCCTTACTGCTGCGGCACGGTCGTGCAGTAGCCGAAGAACGGGATGAACGAGAGGACATCGCCCAGGCCAATCAAGCCGTCGGCTGTGAGATCGTAGCGCTGCGTGGTAGGAGTCTCGGCGACCTGGTTGAACACGGCGATGTAGCTGAGGACGTCGAACAGTCTGCCGCGCCCGTCGTCGTTGAAGTCGAACGGCCAGTTGTCCAGGGGCGCCTCGTCGTTGGCAAACCCGAGGCCGGTGTCGGCGCAGGGCCGGGCGCCGTCCGTGCCCAGGTACGTCTCTCGGAAGTCACTGATATAGTCGCTGTCGGTGTCCAGGCTGAGCAGGCCGCCGGACCAGGCCTTGTGCTTGACTAGGGTACAGGCCACGGAGCAGCTCCCGGTCGTCGCGTCGAAGTTATCCTCGTCTTCCTTGCAGTAGCCGTCGCCGTCGCTGTCCGTGCCGCCGAAGCACTTGGCGATGACGATGCCGGAGACGTGGAAGCGACCGTTGGAGACCGTGTCGCTGGTGGCGATAGTCGTCGCGAAGCCGTTCTGCGTGAAGCTGACGGTTCCGTACTCGCCGCCCCCGGCGCCTTCGCAGACGTCGCCCATCCCGTCGGTCTTGGGGCCGCCGTCGGCGGCCGCCACAGCGTAGCTCTGGTTGATCTCGTCTTGCGCCTGGCCGTCCCCGCCAAAGTGGCCGGACACCGTGTTGCCGTTCGCCACCTGCGGACAGTTGTCCTGCCCGTTGGAGAAGCCGTCGCAGTCGAAGTCACCAGCTCTGGCCAGGAAGATGCAACCAAGACCCTCGTCTATGGTGTCATCCGGGTCACAGGCGAAGTCCAGGAGGTCTCCGTCGGCGTCCGTGCCCGTGTCGGGCACGTGCGGGCAGGTGTCGTAGCTGTTCTCGCGGCCGTCCTGGTCCAGGTCGCGGTGGCTCATCGTCCAGTTCAGGTGGAAGTTCGTGTAGGAGGACGGGTTCCGGGCTCGCGTCTCCCCGCCCGCAGTCGTCCCCAGGAACATCGCCCTCATGGTCATCGGTGTGCAGACGTCGTTGATCGAGGAGACGGAGGCCTCCGTGGCGGTGGGGTCCTGGAACACCGTGATGCTTGGCTGGCCCAGGTCCGCCGTGAAGTTGGCGAACGGGTTCGGCGCCGAGAAGGCGGCGGCGGGTCGCCGGCGCCGAACTGCACGACGAACAGCGGCAGCCAGTCCACGCTGGCGCCGGTCGGTATCGTCATACCGCCGTACACGGCGATGGGGACGACCGGCTGGAGGTTGGAGCCGCCATCGATGTTGTCGTTGCCGACTACCGCGCCGTCGGGGTCGAACAAGTCCAGCAGGTAGCTGGGGTAGTTCTGGACGGCCAGCGTGTCACTGTCGGCCATAAAGTCTTGGGGAGCGTCGTCCTCTACATTGTTCAGAAGGGCGGAAGAGGGCGGAGACCCTACGTTCCAGGCGCCGAAGCGGTCCAACTGGCCCTGGTTACGCGGGTAGACGATGTTGGTAGAGGCACGAGGGTCGCCGGTGTTGTCCGGCAGAGCCACGTTGTACAGGATGAACGGCACATCGAAGGCAGCGCTGCACGGTCCGTTCACCGTCCCCAGCGTCATCGCGTTCTCGACTCCGCCCACCGTCTCCCCTATCGGGATGTCGGCGCCCAGGCCGTCCGCACCGCCGTCATCCGTCTCGTTGATGGTCACACCGTTGGGAATGAAGTTGACGAGGAACGGAGGCGCCGCGTTCACGTCGCCATCCGGAATAGTGATCTCAAACGTGACGTCGGAGATGTTTCCCTGGCCCAGGTCCTCGCCTGGACTCACGTCACAATCGGGTCCGTCACCGGCTAGGCTCGCGTCCGGGAAGCTGGGATCGAGGTTGTTGCAGTAGAGGACGTCAGCAACGGGATTGAACGTGCTATCGGCCTCGACCCCGGACGGGTTGCCCAACAGCAGGACGCTCAGTGCTGCGGCGAAAACCCCGGCCGTTATGCGAACGGCCCCTGCCGGACGAAACTGTGCGGCCCTCATCGGGCTTCACCCCCTTTTCGGCCCGTCCTATCTCCCTAGCCCGCAGATTATACCATAATCGCATCCCCGTACCCTTGAACGACGTATCCGTCACCTACGACGACGGGTTCGTCAAGAAGGTGTACGAAGGTGGCTAGCGCTCCCCCAGCCAGCCGCCGTGCTGCACGGCCCGCCTTACTGCTGTGGCACGGTCGTGCAGAGGCTG
>JADFKX010000198.1 GCA_022564695.1 Chloroflexota bacterium
CTAACGCCTGGCGGTTCACCTCCTCGGCGCGCTCCAACTCGCCCTGATAGTAGTAGAGCATCCCCAGGTTATTGAGGGTCTGCACCAGCATCTCGTCGTTGCCCAGCTTCAGCCAGCGGACGCGGGCCCGCTCCAGATGGCCCACTGCCTCACTGAGGCGGCCCATGTTGGCGAGGGTGATGCCTAACTGGTCGCTGACGTGGGCGATGTTGTACGCGTCGCCCTGGGCCTGGTAGATGTCCAGAACCCCCTTCAACTCCTCCAACGCCTTAGTGAACTCGCCATTCATCCCATGCGTGATCCCCAGCTCCTTGCGCGCCTCCGTGAGCACAGATGTCGGACCGTCGTGCTTCAGCAGGAGAGACCGCGCCTTGCCCAGCACCTCAGCCGCCTCGTGGTAGGCGCCCTTCGTACGCAGGCACATCCCCTTGGTGACAAGCGCCTCCGCCAAGGAAACCCACTCGCCATCAGCCTCGAAAGCCTGGATTGGACGAGCGAGGACGGAGAGGGCCTGATCAAGCTGATTAAGGTAATGTAGGATGCGGGCCTTCCAGAGAACCAGCCTGGGCTGGGCGTCCAGCTCATCCGCCGGAATCGATTCCAACCAGTCCGCCAGCGTGTCCCACTTCCCCTGCTCGAACAGACTGCGGCCGACACGCTCCGTGACATGGACGATGCGCTCCCACGCCCCAGCCTGGAGGAGATGATACACGGCCTCCTCCCACAGTCGTTCCCGTTCGAACATGTCGGCGGCCCGCTCATTGAGCTCCCTGAACCGCTTCGGCTCCTGTGTGCGCAGGCGACTTACCAAGAAAGCCCGAAACAGCTTGTGATAGCGATAGCGCTCCGGGTCCGCCTCCTCACGCGCAACGAACAGGTTACGCCGCTCCAGGTAGCTGATCATCTTCTCGCTGTTCTCTATCCCCAGCAGCTCGTCCAGCCACTTGGGGTCCATCCTCCGCGGCACCGCGCTACCCATGAGAAACTGCTGCACATCCTCCGGCTGCACGCGGAACTGCTCCAGGCTGATGTACTGGAACAGCGTGTCCGAATCCTTGAGCTGCTCCAGCGATATCGAGGTTCGAGCGGCCTGTACTTTGTCCACCATCAGGATGAGCGCCGCCACCCATCCCTCCGTCACGTCGGCCAGGTGCTGAGCGTCATCCAGGGATATCTCCTTGTTCAACACATCGCGGTAGAGCTGGGCAACCTCCTCACAGGTGAACGCGAAGGCCGCCGTTGCCACCGTCGCCACCTCCTGGCGCACGGTCAACATCGGCAGAATGGCCAGATCAGGTTGCGTGCGCGTTGACAGCACCAGGTGACAGTGTGCGGGCAGACGGTACATCCAGCCCTCAAACACCTGCCGTACCTCCGGCGCCGTCTCATCCAGATAGTGAAAATCGTCAAATATGAGGACAAACGGCTGATCAACCTCCTCGACAGCCGCGACCATAAGGTCCACCCAGCGCTCCACACTCACCTCCCCGCCCCCGTTCAGCGCCTCCTCAATCTCCGCCCCGAACGAGGGGAAGTGGACCCTGCCGCAGGCCAGCCAGTAGCCGAGGAACGTCCGCAGGTCGCGGTCGCGCTCGTCCAGCGTGTACCAGCAGACGGGCGCATTCCAGCTCCTGGCAAAGTCCAGGAGCAGCGTCGTCTTGCCGTAACCTGCGGGGGCGCTGACAATCGTGACTCGCTGGGACGTGTACCCAGCCAGCAGGTCGATCAGCCGCTGACGGTGGATGATCTTCGCCCGCTGAGAGGGCAGCGTTAGCTTAGCCGGATAGGGAACTGACGCCGGCTGGTTCTGCCCGCGAATATCTGTACGTTTTGCCATCACTGCTCACCTGGAGCAAGGCGCATCAGCCCCTCTTATATATATAGAGGGGCCTTCGCTCTAACGGTAAGACGGTGAAGGGATGGTTATGTTACTGCCAATGCGGCCCATTGGCTCCAAATGCGAAATTGGAGCCTGAAGAGGGGCTCTACCCCCGGCCCCCGCGCGTTAAAGCTTCCCTACCAGCGATTTGAGAAGCGCCCGTGTCCGGTCAAGCGAGCCGCTAGCGTCATCCCCGACAGGGAACATACCGGCCAGAAAGTCCGTCGCTCCCGCCGACGCGATGCCGCGCAGCTGCCTCTCAACCTCTTTCTCGTCGCCCATAATAGCCACCTCCGCCGGCCCCGCAGCGCCCTCAATCTTCAGCATCCGCTGATAGTTTGCCAGCGACCCGTAAATCTGGAAAGACCTCGCCGCTCGCTCCCGGGCCTCGCCCACGTCGTCCGTCACCGCAACCGGCAAACCAACCACCACCCGTGGCTCCGCGCGTCCGGCCGCCTCGGCGGCTGCATTGATACGCGGGACGATGTGCGTCTCCAGCGTCTTCCGGCCAGCCATCCAGGTCACCGTCCCATCGGCCACTTCACCAGCCAGGCGCAGCATCACCGGCGCCAGCGCCGCGATCAGCACAGGCGGCGGCTCCGCCGCAACAACCTGAACCGTCGCGTTCACACGGAAGAACTCCCCGCTAAAGCTGACCCGCCCTTCCTTGAGGAGTGGCCGCAGCACGGAAAGGTACTCGCGCATATGCACCGCCGGCCTCTCGTACGACATCCCCCACATCCCTTCGACCACAGGCTTGTGAGACAATCCGATGCCCAATCTAAAGCGTCCACCCGTCGCCGCCTGCGCCGTCAACGCCTGCTGAGCCATCAAAACCGGGTGGCGGGGATACGTCGGCACTACCGACGTCCCCAGCTCGATGCGGCTAGTCTTCTCCCCCGCCATAGCGATAACCGTGAGGACATCCGGCCCGAAGATCTGCTCAGACCATGTCCCATCAAAGCCGTCCTGCTCAGCCTCCACCACCGCCTGTATCTGACCATGGATGTCATTCGTACCACCGAAGGATACCGCTAAGCGCATCAATCGCCTCCGTTACAATCTCTCGAAACCTTTACGGCAAAACCGATTTCGTAACCAAAAACTGGAGCCGGGAGAGGGACTCGAACCCCCGACCCGCGCTTTACGAAAGCGCTGCTCTACCGCTGAGCTATCCCGGCTCCACCCCATGATAGGATGCCCCAGCATCCGCCTTCAACCCAGGCCTCCGGCTGACAGAAGCGACCCACTACGCCATAATGACAACAATCCCCCTATTTCAGACTGGAGACCCTCATGCTGAGAACCTGGCCGCTCGTCGGCGCGACCACACTCCTCGCCGTCCTCGCCATCGCCTGCGGCGGTAACGGCGAGGGCACACCGTCCACACGGGATGAGGCCCAGCCGTCCGGACAGACGCCCGCCGCATCACCTAGTTTGGAGCCAACAACAATGACCTACGCCGAACGACCCGATCTCACCATAGACCCCGACAAGCAGTACACCGCCATCATAGAGACAGAGAAGGGCACCCTCCGCATCCAGCTCAGACCGGACCTCGCCATCCAGACCGTAAACTCCTTCATCTTCCTCGCCCGCGAAGGGTACTACGATGGCGTCACCTTCCACCGAGTCATCCCCGGCTTCATGGCCCAGGGCGGCGACCCCACCGGCACCGGCTCCGGCGGCCCCGGCTACTCCCTTCCAGCTGAATTCAGCGACACCCCCTATGTACGCGGCACTGT
>JADFKX010000199.1 GCA_022564695.1 Chloroflexota bacterium
CTGAAACAGGCCCATGCCATCGAAGTCAACAGGGGTCGCAGCACAAACAATGTTCGCGACTGGAGCGTCGTGGACGATGCCGTTATACATGAGAGCGAACAGACCCCCCATGCAGTAACCCAGGATGCTGACTTCCTTCTCCCCTGTGACCCTCTGCACCTCCTCAATGCTGCGGGGGATCGCCTCCAAGGCGTAGTACTCCAGGCCCAGACGGCTGTCCTCCGGCCGGGGAACTCCCCAGTCAACCATGAACACGTCGAACCCCTCACGCAAGAGGTACTCCACCAGACTCTGGCCGGGCGAAAGGTCCAGGATGTACGGCTTGCTGATGAGCGACATGACGAGGAGGATGGGTATGCGATAGACCTCGTCGGTGACAGGGCGATAGCGGTAGAGGCGCATCGTCCCCTTTGCATATATGACATCCTTGGGCGTAGCGCCCGTCACCGGCGGGTCCCGGTCCAGGATGACGTCCACGCTGCGCCTGAAACGGTCCAGGTTGCGCTTGACTACTTCAGTCCGAAATATCTCAGGTATCGGAGGCGTCTCCGGGATACGTACAGTGGTCATAGGTATGACTCCAACGGCAGGATAGCCAGCCTGGCCTATTGGGCCTCGGCAGGCTGGGCGTGAGGTCGCCTAGTCCGACGAGGGCGAAGCTGCGTCACAGCCGCGGGCTCAGACGGATGCCCGACCGCCTCGGCCAGCGTGTTGATGCTGGACTCGATAGCGGCCAGCCTCTCCTCGACTCCGCTGAGACGCTCACTCAATTCGATGATGTCGCTGCGACTTGGCACGTTGAGGGTGGAAAGAGAACGCTCCATATTTTGGGCCACCATCCGCTGAAAGGTGGAATACATATCCGTGTAACCACCCAGGAATCGACCAAAGGAGTCCGTGCTCATCACGTCGTTAAAGAATGTGTTCCACTGGCGCTCTGTCTCCGTGAGCCAGGTACGCCACAGTTCACCCACATCCGGACCGTCTTTCCTATCAGGCATCGGGCCCTCCCTTGTTCGAGCCCCGCGAACGTTTGGGCTCGTGCTTTGCTGGCCGGTCGCCGCCACCAATACCCCGCCTCCGAAGATTTTCGTATGAATTAAGGGTTGATTGCAAGATATTTTGGTAGTGAGATAGCAGCTCTAGCCAAAAGTTGAGAAATGTTTCCCCCGCCCTGGTCAGCGAATACATACGCCGGGCCGGCCCAGACTCCGAGGTGTCCCAGAAAGAGGACACCAGCGCTGAGCGTTCCAACTGGCGCAACGTGCGGTAGACCGTGGCCGAATCGGAAACAGGCAGCCCCGCCTTGCTCAGCTCTCGGACGAGCTGATAGCCGTAGGCGGGCCAGTTGCGCAGGAACGCAAGCAGGCTGGAAGCCAAGAGATCGCCTTGGAGGCGCGGCTGGCGTCCGTCACCACCGTTCCGCTCTTCCTCTCTCTCAGAGCGACGGGCGCTTGAAGGGCTGCTTCGAGTTAACATTAGTGAATTTCCGATATTGTGATTGATTGTGCCTGGGTCGGGGTTGACAGCGAACTGCCGCTATGTGTACCTTGCACTTAGTATAGTAGATTTGTCAAGCGGAGGTCGCTACATGCCGCAATTAAGCTCAATCGATAAGTTCTTCGGCGCCGTCGATGACGCCTACGATGTTGTCCTGGATACGCTCAAAGCCGGCGTAGACCGCGGCTACCGCGTATCCCAGGGGCTCATCGAGCAGACACGGGCAGGCCAGCAAGAGGCTGTGGAGCTGGCCGCCACTATCGCCAAATCGCCCACCGATCTCGCCAAGTCCTCAGGGGCGGTGGTGCAGACGCTCACCAAGACCCAGGGACGCGTCCTGGGGCTCTCCCGCCAGTGGCTGGACGAGGCGATGGACGCGCAGCAGGAAGGCCGTGAGGCCCTGCGCCGACTGGTAGACGCCAATCGGCAGGCTGGCGAGGCTGTGATCCAATCCTCGCGCGGGCTGGCCGGACGAGCCCAGGAGCGCGCTCGCCAGATCGTGCGCACGCGCGACGGCGGCAACAGCGCCAAGGCTGAAGGGGCGCCACGCCCACGACGGAAGGCCCGGGCCGCAGAGCCAAAGACAGAGTAACGCGACGCTATGCGGACTGCATGTCCGCCAGGTCCTGACTCCGCCCGATAGCAGAGGCCAGCACGTTGGCCACGTGGCGGTACACCTGAGCGTTGAACACCAGCCCTACATGGGTGCCGGAAACCTCGATATCGGTCTCGGGATCGTCGTTGATGCAGCAGCGCCAGTCGACAACTCCGTCCCCCTTCGTGTAGATCGCAGCCTGGATGATGGAGTCCGGCAGCGATTGCTGTAGAGACCCCAGGAAGTCGCAAGAGCAGAGGCCGCTGTAGCAACCGGACTGGACATCCCTGTCAAACTGAATGCGGCGCCTGACGATCATCGCCGCCCCCAGCACCATCGGGTGAGCGCGGACGGCGCGGAACGGCGCCGCCATGCTGATAACCGAGGCGACGAGGTGAGGCTGCCGAGCGGCCACGCTGCGGGCCAGGGTGCCGCCCAGGCTGTGTCCAATTAGATGAACCTTGCGGCCACTCTCAAGGTAAGCGCTTTTCACCGTCTCCGTGAGCCTGCCGGAGAGAAGATCCGGGCAGTCGGCGTTCCTGCCGATGCCGGACATATAAGGCTGATAGCCAATCCGTCGCAGCCAGGAGAACATGTCGCCAAGATACTGATCTGACCCGAGAAAGCCGGGGACAAGCACCACGACGCTGCCGTCCCCGTGCGGCACGCCGCCGCCCCGATAGACAGATGAGGCTCTCAGAGCCAACCAGTCCATCCCCACCAGCGCTTCTCGCCACAGAGGCAGCGCCACCATCGCTTGAAACTCTTCCCTATTAGGTGATTGCCATGTAGCCAAACTAACCCTCCCCTTAACCTATAGACCCGGGCTACCGGCGGTATGTCTACCCTCTATACTAACAAATTTCTGGGCGGCGCTGTTAATACGGATAAAAAGGTATTATAATGCTCGGGTAGCTCGCGGGGGTAACACGGGCAATCACTGGCAAGTCCGGCTCTAGCCCGGATGTCCCCAAGGGGGGCTAAAATGACCCAGGCCAACCTAAGCCGCCGGCTCAGCCCACAAGACGCAACATTCCTTTACATTGAGCAGGAAGATGCGCCTATGAACATAGGCTCGGTCGCTGTATTCCAGGGAGAGATCCCTTTTGAGCAGTTCGTCAAGAGCCTGGAGGAGAAGCTTCACCTCATCCCCCGCTACCGCCAGCGGGTAGTCTCAGCTCCCCTCAACATCGCCCACCCTACCTGGGAGTTCGACCCAGAGTTCAATATCCGCAAGCACGTCATTCCGGTGCGCCTGGACCCGCCAGGGAACGATGACCAGCTCCGTGAGATGGCGGCGCAACTCTTCCAAGGCATGCTGAGCCGAGACAAAGCCCTATGGGAGATATACCTGGTACACGGCCTGGAAGGGGGTCGGAGCGCCCTCGTATCCAAAGTCCATCACTGCCTGGTGGACGGCGTCTCCGGCATCGAGCTGCTGATGGTGGTTCTCGATGTCTCGCCGAACCCACCTCCCCCAAT
>JADFKX010000200.1 GCA_022564695.1 Chloroflexota bacterium
GGGGGTCTCGGGGGCTGGGGTAGGAGGGGGCTCCGGCGTGATGGGCTCAGGTGAGGCGATAGGGGATGGGTCCGGGATGATGACTCCTGAGGACTCACCGGGCAGGCCGGGAGGGCGGACCAGGAGCCACAACGCGAGCACGCTGACGAGGAGCAGGGCGAAGAGAGAGGCGCGGAAGAAGGTGCCTGAGGGGGCAGCGTTAAGGGGATTCAGGCAGTCCGTACAGAGGTCTTCGCCGTGGTCGCTGCAGTAAGGGTTGTCGCAGCGAGGACAGCGCTGGGTTGCTTCTTGGTCGCAGAGGTAACAATCCATGACCTGTAAGGGGCGGTGGGCAACAGGGCGATGACCTCCCCTGCCGCATTTTACAGGCTATTGCAGTTCTACGGTAGCGCCCGCGTCCTTAAGTTTCTTCTGCACCTCTTCGGCGTCGGCTTTGGAGATCCCCTCTTTTACGTTAGTGGGAGCGGACTCCACCAGGTCCTTGGCCTCCTTCAGGCCCAGGGTGGTGACCTCGCGGACGGCCTTGATCACGTTGATCTTGTTGGCGCCGATGTCCTTGAGGTGCACGGTGAACTCCGTCTTTTCCTCCTCGGCAGCGGCGGCCTCGGCGGGGGCGCCGGCGGCCACGGGCGCGGCAACGGCGACGGGCGCGGCGGCGGTGATGCCAAACTCGTCCTGAATGCGGTCGTTGAGGTCGCGCAGCTCCAGCATGGTCATCTCTTTGATGATGTCCAACACCTGGTCTACGCGCTTCCCGTCTGCGGATGCCTTAGCCATTGTTCTGTCCTCCTTTTAAGACTGTCCTTCGGCTGTTTCTAACTGTTTGGCGCGGGCCTCAATGAGGCCGGGCAGCTCGCTCAGGGCCGACTGGAGAAGCGACGACAGCTCCTGAATCGGCGATTTCAGCAGGCCGGCGAATGTGGCGAGGGGCGATTGGAGCTGTCCAGCGAGCTGGGCAAGCATGACAGGTCTGGGCGGCAGGAGCACCAAAGCCTTCAGGTCATCCGCGGATACCACGTGGCCGTCCATAAAGGCGCCCCTGATGGAGAAGGTGGACGGCGCCGACCGCGCGTACTCCATGATCGCCTTGGCGGCCTCGGCAGGGTCGCCATAGCTGAGGACGAGGGCGGTGGGCCCCTCGATGATCTGCATCAGGTCAGGGATTCCGGCCTGGTCGGCGGCCAGGCGGAGGAGGCGGTTCTTGATCACGCGGACCTCCACGCTGGAGGCGCGCAGGTTTCGCCGCATCTGATTCATCTCCTGGACGCGCAGGCCGCGGAAGTCGGCGCCCACGGTGATGCTGGCCCGCTCTATGATCTGCTTCAGCTCTTCGACCAGGTCTATTTTCCGCTGGGTTGGCATGTGGCCGCTCCTGGCTTGGAGGCCTGAAGCCTGCCTGCCGGCAGGGCTTCCGCTACAACAAAAAATCCCTTGCCCTGAGGCAAGGGACGAACAGTTCGCTCTGGGCTCAGGCTTAACCTGGGACCCCGGTCTTCGCTTCGTCCGGTCTTGCCTGGGCGGGTCGGTGGTTTAAGGTCCGACTTGTCGGGCCACCCGCTGTCTCGGGCTACTGAAAGCTGATTATACGCCAGTGCCGGCGCCAAGCGCCAGGGTGGGCGCTACGTCAAGTTTGATGCTGGGCCCCATTGTTGAGGTGAGGATCACGGACTTAAAGAACTGGCCTTTGGCCCCGCCCGGCCTCTCCCGCACGATGGCGTCGACGAGGGCGGCGAGGTTTTCCAGGAGCGCTTCTTCGGTGAAGCTGACCTTGCCGATGGGCACGTGTACCAGGGCGGTGCGGTCGGTTCGGAACTCCACGCGGCCCTGTTTCGCCTCCTGTATGGCCTTGGGGAGGTCTTCCGCGTCGACGACGGTGTTGGTGCGAGGGTTGGGCATGAGGCCACGGGGGCCGAGCACGCGGCCCAGGCGGCCGACCTTGCCCATCATTTCGCGGTTAGCGAGGGCGATGTCGAACTCCAGCCAGCCGCCTTCGATCTTCTTGACCAGGTCGTCGGCGCCGACGTGGTCGGCTCCGGCCTGCTCGGCAATGCGGGCGGCCTCGCCTTCAGCGAAGACGATTACGCGCTGGCTTTTGCCAAGACCGTTGGGGAGGAGGATGGTGCCGCGGAGCTGCTGGTCCGCGTGGCGGGTGTCCAGGCCGGTACGTACGTGTAGCTCCACCGTCTCGTCGAACTTGGCGAAGGCGTTCTCTTTGAGGAGCTTCATCGCTTCCTGCGGTTCATAGGCGTGATCGTGGTCAATCTGATCCAGGAAGGCGCGGTAGTTCTTTCCGTGTTTGGGCATTCTAGCCACCAACCTCCACGCCCATGCTGCGGGCGGTGCCCTCAACCATGCGTATGGCGGCGTCGATGTCGTTGGCGTTGAGGTCCTTCATCTTGGCCTCGGCGATCTGGCGCAACTGGTTGCGGCTGATAGTGCCAACTTTTTCCCGAACCTGGGCGGGGCTACCCTTGTCCAGCCCTAATGCCTTCTTGATCAGGTCGGACGCGGGCGGCGTCTTGAGGACGAAGGTGAATGAGCGGTCCTCATAGACGTAGATCTCGGCGGGGATGATGCTGCCGGCCTGGGTGGAGGTGCGCTCGTTGTACTCCTTGCAGAAGGCCATGATATTGGCGCCGTGCTGGCCTAGCGCGGGCCCCACGGGCGGCGCCGGTGTGGCCTTGCCCGCTTCCAGTTGAAGCTTGATAACGGCGCGGATCTTTTTCGCCATGTCGCTAGAGCCTTTCCACCTGGAGGAAGTCCAACTCCACGGGCGTCTCGCGGCCAAAGAAGGAGACCATCACCCGTACCTTACCCTTCTCCGGGTTGATCTCGTCCACCGTGCCGATGAAGTCGACGAAGGGACCGTCTGTGACGCGGACGCTCTGCCCGGTCTGGAAGCCGACTTTGATGCGGGGCTCCTCGGCGCGCATCTGGCGGAGGATGGATTTCACTTCCGCCTCCTCCAGCGGGGTGGGCGAGGTGCCGGAGCCGACGAAGCCGGTGACTCCGGGCGTGTTTCGGACGACGGTCCAGGCCTTGCTTGAACGGGCCTTGTCCTGCTCCCCTGCGGCCGGGTCGTCCTGGCGCATCTGGATCATCTGTACGAGGACGTAGCCGGGGAATATCTTGCGAGGCACTGTACGGCGGGCCCCGTCACGGATCTCTATTTCGTTTACGGAGGGAACGACGACATGGTAGATGAGGTCTTCCGCGTCCATGGACTTGATGCGCTGCTCCAGGTTGGTGCAGGCCTTGTCCTCATAGCCGGAGTAGGTGTGGATGACGTACCAGGCACGTCCCGGCCGGAACATTTCCTCATCTGTGATGACGGGACCCTGTTCGGATTCCTCCGCCGCTTCCGCCTGGAGTTTAGAGGTGTCCTCTGGGGAGTTCTCTTCCAGGGCGGTCTCCGCGCTCTTCTTCCTTCTAGCCACTTTAACCAACCTATGTTAGAAGCGTGTTATCGATTAGCCAGCCGAAGCCGATGTCGATGCCGCCGAGGGCGGCGCCTACAAT
>JADFKX010000041.1 GCA_022564695.1 Chloroflexota bacterium
GGCCCTGCTTCTGGGTGGCCGCCGAATGGCTGCCCCGCTTGCGGGCGCTTTTTCCCGCGGCCTCGTTGCATCCGGAAATCCAACCGCCGCCCTCCCTGGCCGGCCGGGTCTGGACGGCCGAAGAAGGGGCGGTGGAGTTGGTGCGCGCCCGCCTGGAGTCCAGCGGACCGGTGACGCCGGCAGCGCTGTGCGAGGCCCTCTGCCTGGAGGCGCGAACCGTCGAGTCCGCGCTGGCCGCCCTGGAGAGCGAGGGCTTTGCCTTCCGGGGCCGCTTCACGCCGGACGCCCCAACGGAGGTGTTGACGAACTCAACCGCCACGCCCTCGTGCCCGCGGTAGTCCAAGTCCATCGCCAGGAAGCCAACGTCGCCCGCAACGTCCGTGTAGCGCATCCGGCGGTTGAATTCGATGCAGTCGTAGATGCAGATTCCGTCGGTGAAGCAGACCGCGTCCGAACGGAGGTCGCCATGGCAGTCGCGGATGCGCAGATCGCTCACCCGCCGTCGCAGTTGCTCGGCCTCACAGGCGAAGAACGCCTCGCCGTAGGCGCGAATGACGCGGTCCTGCTCCTCGCTGATCGTGTCGCCGATGTACTCCGCCCACTGCCGCAGGTTCTCCTCCCAGGCGTGGCGTATCGCCCAATCGCCGTACTCAGCGATGCGCGGGCTCGTCTCGGAACGGGCATGGAACTCGGCCAGCCGCTCCGCCAGCGCCCGCACCATCTGCCCCGTCAAGTCACCCGATTTCAGCAGGCGGTCCATCATCCGCTCGTTGGGGAGGCGGCGCATGCGCACGGCGTACTCGATGACCTTTCCGACGCCGTCGACTGTGATGCGGCTCCGCCCAGCGGCGGACAGGCTGTCGCGCTCCCGTATTTGGGACACTCCGAGGTAAGTGCCGGGGCAGAGACGGGCGTTAAGGATCACCTCCTGGCGGCAGTAGTAGCGCCGTTTCCCCAGGGTCGAGAAGTCCAGGAAGCCAAAGTCCACCGGCTTCTTGATCTTGTACACGTGCTCACCGGCCAGGAGCACGTATGAGATATGCGTCTGGATTAGCTGCACGCGGTCCACCGGGTGGGGATAGGCGGCGGGGTTCAGCAGGGCCCGTATGACGGGCGGCAGGGCGCTTTCAGGCATGGCCGACCAAGTATAGCAATACGTCGTAACGCGGAACAGAGCGGGGTATACTGCGGACGAAATGCGGGACGCAGAAGTAGTGACGTGCTTCCTACTGCGTCGCGGCGAGGGCGGTGACAAGCTCCTGCTGCTGCGCCGCAGCGACCGCGTAAGCTCGTACCAGGGGCTGTGGGCAAGCGTTAGCGGCTATCTGGAGTCTGAGTCGCCCCTGGAACAAGCCTATCGCGAGATCGAGGAGGAGGTGGGACTGCATCGCAACGAGGTGCGATTGCTGGCGCAAGGGGAGCCGCTCGTCGCCGTCGACGAGACGATCGATACGCGCTGGACGGTGCATCCGTTCCTGTTCGAGGTACTTCAGCCGGAACGCGTGCGTCTGGACTGGGAGCACGTGGAGAGCCGCTGGGTGCGGATCGAGGAGATGGGCGGTCTAGAGACGGTGCCCAGTTTAGAGGAGGCGCTGGGGCGGGTATACAGGGGTCCCTAAATGCAGACACCCCACCGGGTGTTGCCAGTGGGGTGCCCAAAGGGAGGGTTACCCTTCACTACATATTACGTGGGGGATACTCTCATGGATTCGCGGGGACCTGCGAGGACGGAGAGCTCCGTTTATTCGGCCTTGGTCTCCGCCTGGAAGCCTCGCTCCCGGTGGCTGCCGTCGCAGAACGGCTTGTTGTTGGAGCCACCGCAGCGGCAGAGAGCGATCCTCCCCTCTGGCAGTTTGAACCTATTGCCATCCGCGTCCTCCAGGATCACCGGCCCTTCAATTCGGTAGGGACCGTTGATACGGACTTGGATCCTGACTTCCTCCAAGCGATCGCTCCTTCCCGGATGATGCGCGAATTCTCCTCGTCCGATGATAGCAGATAGCGCTGCCGGAATCCGCGCCGTGACCGCGGGGAGCGGCCTGCGGTAGACTGTCGGGCAAGGATATGCGACAGGAGATCATCGCCGCCGTCAAGCGCATCCGAGAGGACCGGGAGCACGGTGCCCGCCAGCTGGCGCTGGAGGCGCTGCGGGCGTTGGCGGAGGTAGCGCCGGGCGCTGACAGCGAAGAGCTGCGGGACTGCGCCCGCGCCCTGGTGCTGGCTCGGCCGATGATGGCCGTGATCGAGAACGCCATGGCGTTGGCCTGGGAGCGCTGTCAGGCCACGGGCGATCCGGTGAAGGGCGCTGCGGAGGCGATCGAGAGGCTGGAAACGGCCCCTGATGGGATGGCGGCCAGCGCCCGCGGCGTGATCCCCCGCGACACCCTGATCACCCTCACCTACTCGTCGGCGGTCATCGAAGTGCTGAACCGGCTGCGGCCGCGGCGCGTGATCGTCAGCGAATCGCGGCCGCTGTACGAAGGCCAGCGGACGGCTAGGGCCCTGGCTGGACAGGGAGTATCGCTCACCCTCATCACAGAGGCTCAGATGGCGCTGTTCGTGTGCGAGGCGGAGGCGGTAGTGGTAGGAGCCGATAGCGTGCAGGCGGACGGGTCGCTGGTGAACAAGGTCGGGACGCACCTCCTGGCGCTGGCGGCACGGGCGGAGAAGGTGCCGCTCTACGTGCTGGCGGAGACGCTGAAGGTGGCCGCGCCCTCCCAGCCACAGCGGTTCACGGTGGAGGAAGGGAAGCGACACGAAGTCACGCGCATGCGCTGGCTGGAGGTGCGAAACGTCTACTTTGAGGTGACGCCGGCGCGGCTGGTGACCGCCTACGTGACCGAGGAGGGCGTACGGAAGCCGTCCGAGATGCGGCGGTACGCGTCGGAGGCGGAACGCCGCTGGCGCGCTCTCATGGGATAAGGCCGCGCCTGTCCCGGAATCCTCTCTCAACTCGCGACACTCGCGGGTTTTGTTATGGTAAACTCAGAATTGAGCGGCGGGCCAATCGGCGAGCTGTAACGAAGCGTAAGCTCGCCGTTTACCTATATAGGAGAACAAATGACGAAGGCCCAGATCGGCGACATCGAGATATACTACGAGGTGCATGGTCCCACCCGCCTTCCGGCGGATCAGGCCGAGCCTCTGCTCCTCATCATGGGCCTGGGCGCCAACGCCACCTCCTGGGAGATACAGATCCCTGAATTCAGCCGTGATTATCGGGTCGTCGCCTTCGACAACCGCGGCTCGGGCCGCACGGACAAGCCGCATTCGCCGTACACGATATCGCAGATGGCGGGCGACACCATCGGCCTTATGGACCACCTGGGAATCGGGTCAGCCCACGTGTTCGGCATGTCCATGGGCGGCATGATCGCGCAGGAGCTAGCGCTCAGGTATCCGGGTCGCGTACGGACGCTGGTTCTGGGCGGAACAATGACCGGCGGGCCCAACGCGGTGGTCGCCAGTCTGCCGCTTATCCGGCAGTGGGTTTCGACGGCGACTCTCCCACTGGCGCAGGCCGCGGAGAACGGTCTGCGCTTCCTTTTCAGCGAAGATTTCATCGCCAAGAACAAGGAACGGCTGGTCAAGCGTGCGCTTGACCTGGCCCACCTACAACCACCCCCGCATGCCCTCCAGCGACAGGTAATGGCCGTCGTCCAGTTCAACACGTACGAGCGTCTGGCCGACATCAAGACACCAACGCTCATCATCTCCGGCAATGAGGACAAAATCGTGCCGCGCGAGAACGCGCGCATCCTTGCGGAGGGGATACCGGACGCCGAACTGGTGGAGTTGGCTGGAGCTGGCCACGGCTTTCTGGCTGAGAAGGCGGCAGAGGCCAATAAGGCGGTGCTGTCCTTTCTGCGACGCCACAGCGCAGGCCCGCCGAAGTAGGCGGGCGCTAAAGTTTGCCGTCTAACCTACCCTCCTCCTATACTTGCTTAGGTGACATGAGGCCCCAATACTTCACCCTGAACGAGGCCAACGCTCTCCTCCCCCGCCTCAGTGATCTTCTCCTCCAAATGAGGGAGAGCAAGGCGAAGCATGACCAACTCCTGGAGAAGGCTACGGAGTATGTCCATCGCATGTCCTCCAATGGCCACGTTATAGAGGTGGATCTGAACGAGACGAGGCAGGAGTTAGCCAAGGCGACGGCGGAGTTGAACAGCCTAGTCGACAAGGGGCGGGAGCTTGGCTGCGAGGTGAGGGACATCGATCAGGGGCTAGTCGATTTTCGCGCGGAGCGTGACGGCCGCGAAGTCTACCTGTGCTGGAAGCTGGGAGAGCCGGTGGTCCGCTGGTGGCATGAGCTGGATACCGGCTTCGCCGGAAGGCGCCCACTGGAAATGAACCCGTGAGCGACGAGACCTCCACCGCTACCAAAGAAATGGATGCGCTGCTGAACCGGTTTCATGAAGCGCAGCAGGCCCTGATGCGGGCGATCTCCGAGGCAGCGCCCGATCATTTCAAGAGGGCTAAGGAAGAGGACGGCTCCGCCAAGCGTATCCTGGAGCGCTCTGCGGACGAGGTTAACTTCTACTATGGCCGCCTCGTAGCGCAGGCGCTATCTCTGCCCCAGCCTCCCGGCATGGAGACGGCCTCTTTCCAGTCGCTGGAGGAGGCGAAGATATCCCTCCAGGTGGCGCACAAGCGTTTCTCCAACCTTCTGCACAATTTGACAGCGGAGGACCTAGAGCGGAAGGCCAGGCTGGAGGGCACCACTGAGTACACCCTACGACAGGTGCTTGAGACAGCTGTTGCTCACTACAAGCTGCGGACTGAACAGCTCGCGAATATCGGCGAGGAGCTTAGATGATCCTCGTAACCGGAGGTAGCGGCTTCATCGGGCGGCGAGTGACCTCTCGCCTGACGGAAGGCGGCAACAGCGTACGGGTGCTGGCCCGGGGCCAGCGGCGCGCCGATCAGCCCAGCGGCGTGAAGGTGGTGCGGGGAAACGTTGTCAGCGCCGAAGGGCTTTCGGAAGCGATGTCCAAGGTGGAGAAGGTGGTCCATCTGGTGGCGGTCATCCGCGAATCGGGTAGCCAGACGTTCGAGGCGGTGATTCGACAGGGCACGGAGAGGCTGGTGGAGGCGGCGAAGGTGGCGGGGGTAAAGAAGTTCGTATACATCAGCGCCATCGGCGCCCAGGACAACCCGTATTACCCGTATCTGCACGCCAAGTGGGCGGCGGAGCGCGCAGTCGCGCTCAGCGGCCTGAAGTACACGATCCTGCGACCTTCTATCATCTTCGGAGAGGGCGACGAGTTCTTCAACGCCCTGGCCGGACTGGTCCGCTACAATCCCGTAGTGCCGGTGGCGGGCGATGGGAAGACGAAGTTCCAGCCGTTGTGGGTGGAGGATCTGGTAACGTGCATCGTCGCCTCCCTGGATGAGGAGGCGCACGGCGGCCAGACGTTGGCGGTCGGGGGGCCGGAGCACCTGACCTACGAAGAGATGCTGGATATAGTGACGGAGGCGTTGGGTAAGTCGCGCCTTAAGGCGCACGTGCCACTGGCAGTGATGCGACCGTTGACCCAAATAATGGAGTGGGTGCTGCCGAAGCCGCCTGTGACCAGGGACCAACTCAAGATGCTGGCCCTGGACAACATCACGGAGACGGATTCCATGATGCGGAGCTTCGGCGTCCAGCCCCGAACCCTCGCCGACTCCCTCGACTACATCAAACGATGAACCGCGACCGGCGCCTAGCCAGAAGGGCTCTGCGGACGGGCGTGGCGGGGGATGAGGTGGACGGCAGTGGCCTTGAACGAAGCCACAACGCGGCTGCCCGCCTCCAACGATAGCTCTTCCAGGGACTGCTTAGTGATCAGCGCCACCAGGGGGAAGCCGGCGTCCAGCTCCACCCTCACTTGAGCGCCGGATCGCACAACCCGCCGCACGACGGAGGGGAGGCGGTTGCGGGCGCTGGTGGCAGCGGGACGGTCTTCGGCCGGACTGAGGACAACGTCCTCCGGGCGCAGGCAGACCAGCACCTCCCCAGCGCTCGGCCCCTCGAGGGCCGAGGCAGCCTCCACCCGGCAGCTAGAAACCTCCACCACTGCGAGCCCTTCCTCAACGGCACTGATACGGCCCGGCACTATCGTCTCTACCCCCAAGAAGGCGGCCACCTCCTCGTCGGCAGGGGCAGCGAAGACCTGCGAAGGCGGACCCACCTGACGGATCCGCCCGCCGATAATGACCGCCACACGGTCGCCGAGACGGAGCGCCTCGGCGCGGTCGTGGCTCACGAACACCACCGTAGTGCCCGTCTCGGCCAGAGCGCGATCTAGGTCGTCGATGAGGGCCTGCCGGGTGGGCTCGTCAAGGGCGGCGAACGGCTCGTCCAGAAGGAGGACTTCCGGCTCCAGGACCAGGGCACGGGCCAGACTCACCCTCTGCGCTTCGCCGCCGGACAGCGTATGGGCTGAGCGACGGGCCAGCGCGGCGATACCGAACCGCTCCAGCCACCGCCGCACGCGATGCGCCCGTTCGGCACGCGGCACACCACGCAGAGAGAGACCGGACCCGACGTTGGACTCCACAGTGGCATCCAGCAGCAGCGGCTCCTGGAACACCACCGCCATCCGGCGCCGGTAGGGGAGGAGATCGCCTCGCACCGGCCGGCCGTCAAACAGAACCTCACCCTCAGAGGGGCGCTCCAAGAGAGCAAGGACGTGAATGAGGGTGCTCTTGCCGGCGCCGTTAGGGCCAACCACGGCCAGCACCTCGCCGGGGGAGACGTCAAGCTCTTCCACGAAGAGTATGCGGTGCCCGGCGCGCTCCACTAGAATCCCCCGAACGCCCATCTTGGGCTGGGTCACGAGGCCCGCCTCCTCTGCTGCACGATGGTGAGGGTCAACATCACAGCGTAGACCAGAACCAGGAGGATGAAAGCCAACGCCATCGCCGCCTCCAGGTTACCGCGAGACACCTCCAGCACAGTAGACGTGGTCAGCGTGCGGGTCGACCCCTTGATGTTGCCGCCCACCATCATGGATGCCCCCACCTCGGAGATGGCGGCGCCGAAGCCAGCCATTGCGGCGGCGATGAGAGGGAGGCGCGCCTCGCGGAAGAGGAGCCAGGCCGCCTGCCAGCGGGACGCACCCAGCGCCAGCACCTGAAGTCGCAGCTTAGGGTGAAGCGTCTGGAGAGCGACCACGCTGAGGGCGGTGACCACAGGAGTAGCGATAACCGCCTGGGCGATGACGATGGCTGCCGGCGTGTACAGCAGGTGAAGCTGGCCAAGCGGGCCCGTCCGCCAGAGCATCACCGCCACCACCAGACCGACCACCACAGGCGGCAAGGCCATCCCTGAGTTGAGAAGGCTCAGGGCCAGCGTGCGCCCGGGTGGAGCACGGAAGGCGAGGAAGGAGGCGATGCTGAGGCCGATGATCAGGGCGATACCGGTAGCGGCGCCCGATACGGCGAGGGAGAGAAACGCGATCTCATACACCTCAGCGTTGCCGGTAAAGATGAGGCGAAACGCCTCGCGGATGCCGTCCCAAATCAGCTCCATGGCTGCCTCCTAACGCTCCGGAGTGGCGGCGGGCTCGCTATCGGAACCAGGACCGGCGGGCACGAACAACGGCTCGCCGTACTTCTCCAGGCCAAAGCCCGCGATGATCCGCTGCCCGGCTGGAGAGGTCAGGAACTCCGCGAACGCCAGCGCCGCCGCTTCGTTCACGCCATGCTTATCGGGGTTCACGCGGATGATGCTGTACTGGTTCGGCTCCTCATCGGAGACGTAGAGCTCCAGCTCCAATCGCTCCTGGAATACAACGAAGGTGCCGCTGTCTACGAGTGTGTAAGCGCCCTTATCGGAGGCGACGAGAAGGCTCTGACCCTGACCGGCGCCGGACTCCTGATACCAGGACTCGCCCACCGGGTCGATCCCGGCCTGCCTCCACAGCGCCATCTCGCGGAGGTGGGTGCCGGAGTTATCCCCGCGGCTGATGAACGTCTTCTCCGTCGCCGCGATGCGCTTGAGCGCCTCCGCCATCGTAAGCGTTGACTGCGCCCTGGCGGGATCGTCCGGCGGCCCGACGAGGGCGAAGAAGTTGTGCATGAGCTCCCGCCGGTCTATTCCGTCGCCATCTGCAATGAGCTTCGCCTCAGCCCCAGGAAGGTGAATTATGAGGATGTCAACTTCACCACGGAGGGCGAGCTCAATGAGCTGGCCCGAGCCAGCCGCTACTGGCTTGACCGTCGCGGCTTGATCCGGACGCTGTCGCTTGAACTCATCAACAAGCTCGTCCAGAAGGCCTGTGTCCCGCACACTGGTCGAGACACCGATAACTAGATCGTCACCACCACAGGACGCCATGGAAAGCACAGCAAGGGCGGCCAGCGACACCAGCGCCAGCCATCCCACGGCCACCGAACTGAGGCCAGGGGATGGGTTGAGCCCCAGAGATCGACTTCCAGCAGGCATCGGTGATGAACACTATAGGCGCTAACGCCGGAGGCGGACAAGCGTGGGGCGCTAGCCGCCGTTGCGCTTGGTCAGGAAGGCCACCAGCCCCAAGACGAAGGCGGCGCCGGCGCCGATAGCGGCGAAGGCTAACGTCCGGCGGCCGCTGGGGCCGTTGTCGCCGCCCGTCAGCGGGGACGCCGGGGCTGGCGATGGCGCTGTAGGAGAGATTGCCTCGCCCGACAGATCATGGGCGCTGCGCAGCGGAACTTCCTTTAGGAACGCCCCCACCAGCACGGCCGCCGCCATCACGAACACCGCCACCCAGAAGGCGTCGCCAATCGCCGTGGCCAGTGACATCCTTACAGCGGCGATAGAGGCCTCGAACAGCTGAGTACCCTGCGGGCCCAACTGCTCGAAGGCGTTGCGGACTGCCTCCAACTGCTCCGGGCTCAGCAGAAATTGCGGGTTTCGTATCTGTTCCAGCAACGCCGGGGGCGCGTTCTCGGTGACTTGACGCGGCGTGTTGGCTGCCAGCTCGCTGGACAGAGTGCTATTTATGAGGGAGCCCATAATCGCCACGCCCATCGTCCCACCCACGGAGCGCAGAAACTGCATCGTCGAGGTAGCGATGCCCATCACCCTGTGGGGCACGGAGTTCTGGACCGCCAGCATGAATAGCGGCAAGGACATCCCCAGGCCGATGCCCATCACCACCATGTTTCGCCTGGCGATGAAGTTCGTCGCGTTGGCGTCCATCTGGGCGAGCAGGTACATGCCCGCCGTCATGATGGCCAACCCGGCCACACCCAATAGCCGGTAATGCCCCGTCCGGGACATGATCTGGCCGGTGATAGCAGCGGAGATCGCCATGGCGATCATCATCGGCATGGTGACCAGGCCGGAGTTGGTGGCCGAAGCGCCGATGACGCCCTGGACAAACAGGGGGATGTAAGACAGCGCTCCAAACATGGCGATTCCGGTCATGAGGGTGACCACCGCGGATACCGCGAAGATACGGTTGCGGAACAACCCCATTGGTAGGAGCGGCTCTTCAGTATGCAGCTCAACGTAGGTGAACATGGCCAGGGCAACCGCCGACCAGGTAAACATGCCGATAATCTCGGGCGAACCCCAATCGAAGCGGCTGCCGGCCCAGGATAAGGCCAGCAGTGCCGGAACTACCGTGGCCGCCAGAAGGACGATGCCCATGTAGTCCAGCCTGGGACGGGTCAGCGGCCTCAACGTCGGCATACCGAAGAAGATGACGAGCAGGGCGACGGAGCCCATAGGCAGGTTGATGTAGAACACCCACCGCCAGCTGGCGTGGTCGGTAAGGGTGCCGCCGATGAGCGGGCCGAGGACACTGGCCGAGGCGAAGACGCCGGCCATCAGGCCCGACCACTTGCCGCGCTCGGCGGGCGGAAACACGTCGCCGACGATGGCGAAGGCGATGCCCATGATCATGCCGGCGCCCAGCCCCTGCACGGCCCGGAAGGCGATGAGCTGCTCCATGGTCTGAGAGGAGCCGGACAGCACAGAGCCCAGCAGAAGGATGGCCACGCCCGCGATATAGAACGGCTTGCGGCCGAACAGGTCGGTCAGCTTGCCGACGATGGGGACAGCAGTGGTGGAGGTGATCATGAAAGAAGTGAACACCCAGGGGAAGAGGCCCAGGCCACCCAGGCTGGCCACGATGCGGGGCAAGGAGGTGCTCACCACCGTCATATCCATGGCGGCGGTGAACAGGCCCAGGAGGGTGCCAGCCATCACCACTACCCTGGTGCGGGTACTCAACTGGGAGAAGGACTGGACGCCCGGCGGGACAGTTGCAGCCACAGCTACGCCTCCACCCTGGACAGCTCATCCGCTTCCTGGGCGGCCTGGGCGGTGGTGAGGTCCTCCAACGCCGTGACCAGCCGCTCAAGCTGGGGAGCGGACAGGCGGTCCATAACCTCGTTCATGCGGGCGCGGCCGCTACGCTCCAGCTCCTCCACAGTGCTGGCGCCGCTGGCGCTCAGGTAGTGCCTGACTAGACGCCGGTCGCCGTCATCCGTCTCGCGTCGGACTAGCCCTTGTCGAACCAGCCGGTCAACGATGCGGGTCAGTGTAGACGGAGTCACCTTGAGGCTCTCAGCCATTGCACCCGCGGAAGCGCCATCCTCAGCCCGCAGCAGGAAGAGGACGCGGAGCTGCGTCATCGTCAACCCCAGCTCTACCCAGGCCTCGAGACGGCCGGGATCGGAGCGTACAATTGCGCGGGCGAATAGATGAAACGCCCGCTCCCGCAACGGCTCCCGCTCCGAAGTCATATCGTTTGTATCCTATGCAAATATTCGGCATACGTCAATAGTTCGTCCCCGACTAAGTACTCGCCACCCATTGGAAGCCCCTGCGTCTGGCTGGTAGGATAGGCGCGTGAGGACCGAATTCGAAACCGCCACCGAGAACGCGGCTCTGAAGAAGGCGATCGTCGCGCGTATCCAGTCACAAGGACCGATACCGTTTCGCGACTTCATGGACGCTGCCCTCTACCACCCGCAGCACGGCTACTACCGCTCCCGACGAGAGAAGATGGGCCGGGAAGGCGATTACCTGACCAGCCCAGAGGTCAGCGCCGCCTTCGGCGTGATACTGGCGCGGCAGCTACATGAGATGTGGCTGGCTATGGGGCAGCCGCTCCGTTTCGACATCGTGGAGGCTGGCGCGGGGACGGGCCTCCTCTGTCGCGACATCCTACGCTGGACCCGCGACCACGCGCCAGACTTCCATAGCGCCCTCGCCTACGCCATCGTGGAGGTGAGCGAGACGCTAATGGAGCGCCAGCGCGACGTTCTGGCCGAAGAAGGATGCGACGTGCGCTGGTCGGCGGTACTGCCGGATGGCATCGAGGGCTGCCTCCTCAGCAACGAGCTGCTCGATTCCTTCCCCGTCCACGCAGTGTGCGTCCGCGGCGGCGAGCTGACGGAGGTGTTTGTGGACTGGGACGGCTCTCGCTTCGTGGATGATCTGCGCCCGCCCTCGACGCCGGAGATCGAGCGGTATTTCGAGCGGCTCGGCCTCAGGCCCGGCGAGGGCTGCCGGGCTGAGGTGAACCTGGAGGCGCCGGAATGGATGCGCAACGCCGGCCGCTCCTTGCGGAGAGGGTTCGTGCTCACTCTCGACTACGGCTACGAGGCCGAGGAGCTGTACGCCCCTTGGCGCGCGGATGGAACGCTGCTCTGCTTCTACCGCCACAACCCCAGCACCGACCCCTACACCAGACTGGGCCGTCAGGACATCACCAGCCACGTGGACTTCACAACCCTTCGGCGGGCGGGCGAGGAGGCCGAGCTGCAGACGCTGGGCCTTGTATCTCAGAGCGAATTTCTGACCAACCTGGGGATCGCGGAGGCGCTGGCGCCGCCGGCAGAGGGCAACGTCAACCTGGAGGAGTACTACGTCCGTAGGCGTACCGTGTCGGAGCTACTGGACCCGGCGGCGCTGGGTCGCATTCGGGTGCTGCTCCAGACGAAAGCGGTGGATGCGCCGCACCTGACAGGCCTGGAGGGACCACAGAATGCCTGAGATGCCTGAGGTGGGAAGCGTGGTGCCGGACTTCGAGTTGCCCAGCACTCAGGGGGTGTTTCGGTTGAGCGACCTCACCGCCACCAAGAAGGTGATACTCGCCTTTTACCAGGAGGACAACACGCCCTTATGCTCCAGCGAGGTGTCAGTGTTTAAAGAGGACTACGATCTGGTGCAGCAGCTACGGGCGGAGATCGTAGCGGTGAGCACAGACGACCTGGACTCACACATGGACTTTGAGGCGAAGCTGGGCGGTGTGCCCTTCCCACTGGTGAGCGATGAGGGGATGGAAGCGGCCCGGGCCTACGGCGTCCTGGACGACGCCGGCAAGCGATCGCGGCGGGCCATCTTCGTCATCGATAAGGGTGGGAGGGTTCTGCACGTGGTGCCGTGGTTCCAGCCGGGCAACCCCAATCAGTACGAGGAGATCTTCGCGGCGCTCGGCTTCGATGTCTGACATGAGCGAAGGTGGAGAAAGTCGCCGTCGGGTAGGCAGCGGGGCTGACGCGGACATGAGCGGTTACTCCGGTCTGGTACGCGACCACTTCGAGAACCCCCGCAACCCCGGCGAGCTCGCCGATGCGGACGCCGTGGGCTACCAGACCAATCCTGTCTGCGGCGACACGATGCGGCTCACGCTCCGTATCAACGGCGGACGCGTCGTAGAGGCGCGCTTCCAGACCTCGGGCTGCCCAGCGGCCATCGCCACCAGCAGCGTGTGCACGGAGATGATTCGCGGTCAGACGCTGGCGGAAGCGGAAGCGCTCACCAAGGAGGACTACGCCGCGGCGCTTGGAGGCCTGCCCGCTGGCAAGATGCACTGCTCCGTCCTGGCGACGGATACCGTACGTGCTGCCGCGGCCGACTACCTGCGGCGCACGGCTCACTAGTCCCGGGGCTGGCCAGCGCCGTGTTGGAGAGTCCACTTGGCCGCCTCCAGGGCGCGGACGGCGGGCACCAGAGGTTGCACCTCCCACTCCAGGTATGCGGACAGGGGCAGGCGGTTCAGCATCTCCGCCAGCTCCTCGTTGGAGGCGACATCGGCGATGACGATCCCCGACCGCTGGCCAATCAGCGCTCCGCCGGCCAGGACTTTGCCGTCGTTTTCAAGCTGCTTTATCACTTCCCAGGTGGATACAACCATCCCCAGCCACAGCTCGCGGGGGACAGGAGGTACGTCGGGCAGGCTCGCCTTCACGAAAAACAGCATGGGACCGCCTCCTAACCGGATTCGAAGCGATTATACTCGCTCCAAGGATATGACGGCTTCACCTTCACGTAAACGGTTGTCTAGGTAATCCTCAGGCTATAGAATGGCACTACGGAAGGAGTGCCCCCTGAAGACGTTCGAGTATTTCGCCCCAAAGAGCCTGCCGGAAGCCCTCAGCCTCCTCCAGGAGCGAGGAGAGGAAGGTCGCGCCCTGGCCGGGGGAACCGACCTGGTTGTGCAGGTCAAGGAGGGTGGCAAGATACCAACCCCTTCCTACCTGGTGAGCCTTCGCCGCCTCCCCGAGCTCCGCGGCATCGACTTCAGCGAGAGGGATGGCCTGCGCATCGGCGCCACCGTCACTATGACGGAGGCCGCTGAATCAGCGCCGGTCCGCGAGCGCTATCGCGCCCTGGCCGACGGCGCCGAAATCGTCGGCTCGATTCAGACGATGAACATGGCGACCATCGGCGGAAATGTGTGCAACGCCGCGCCATCGGCGGACACAGCGCCGCCGCTCCTCACCTACGAGGCGGTGGCCATTATCGCCGGCCCCAAGGGAGACCGAGACGTACCGATTGAGGAGTTCTGGCTGGGGCCCAACCAGAC
>JADFKX010000201.1 GCA_022564695.1 Chloroflexota bacterium
CGCCGATGAGCTGTTTGAGGCGGGGGTGGAGATCATCACCTCCGGCAATCACATCTGGCGCTACAACGAGATATACTCCTACCTGGACAGCGAAGCTCCCGTGCTGCGCCCCCTTAACTACCCCAAAGGCGCCCCCGGCCGCGGCTTCCTCTGCCACAACGGCGTCGCTGTGATCAACCTTATGGGCCGCACTTTCATGCCCGGCGCCCTGGATTGTCCCTTTCGTGGCGCCGATGATGCCCTGGCGAACATCAATGACTGCGCCATCGTCATAGTGGACATGCACGCCGAGGCCACCAGCGAGAAGGCAGCCATGGCCTGGTATCTAAACGGCCGCGTCAGCGCCGTTATCGGCAGCCACACTCACATCCCTACCGCGGACGCGCGGGTACTGCCAAAGGGCACCGCGTTTGTGACGGATGTGGGGATGGTCGGCTCGCGCGACTCCATCCTGGGGGTGATGAAGGAGCCCGTTATCGACGGCTTTCTCAACCAACTCCCTGCCCGCTTCACGACCGATGAGCATGGCCCCGTCGTGTTCAACTCGGTTCTCATCCAGGTCGACGATGCGAGCGGCCGGGCGACAGATATTCAGCGGGTCGATCGCGAAGTCAGCTGATGGGTAGCCGCGCCGACCTGCACACCCACAGCACCTTCTCCGATGGCGTGCTAACGCCCACTGAGCTCATCGATCTAGCCTATAATCGCGGCGTCCGCGTGATGTCGCTCTCTGACCATGACACCACCGAGGGGCTGCCCGAGGCGTTCGCCGCCGCCGCCGGCCATACGGACTTCATGCTCATTCCCGGCATTGAGATGAGCACCGACATCCCCGGCAGCGAGGTTCACATCCTGGGCCACTTTATCGATTGGAAGGACGAGAGGTTCGAGCGCGAGCTGGTGAACCTGCGCAAGTCACGGCTGGGACGCGCTCGCCAGATGGTGGAGAGGATGGCGGAGCTTGGCAAGCCGGTGGCCTGGGAGCGGGTGGAGAGATTCGCCGGCGAAGGCTCCGTCGGCCGGCCGCACATCGCGCGCGCGCTCGTGGAGGCGGGCCATGTCGCCACCGTCAGCGAAGCGTTTGACCTCTACCTAAGCCGAACCGGGCCCGCCTACGTAGAACGCGAGCGCCTCACCCCAATTGAGGTGGTCGAGATGCTGATCGGCGTCAAGGGCCTGCCCACCATAGCCCACCCGCGTGATCTGGATGACCTGGAAGAGCTCCTCGCCAAGCTGAAAGCGGCCGGGCTCGTGGGCATGGAGGTCTACTATCAAGACTACCCCCCGGATGAAGTGGAGCGGCTGCACGCGCTGGCCGATAAGATCGGGCTCATCCCCCTGGGTGGGAGCGATTACCATGGCTTCGGCGGCCACCACCAGAGGGAGCCCGGTGACATACCCTTGCCCGATGAGCCGGTGGAGAGGCTGCTAGCCTTAGCGCGAGAGCGAGGAGCGCTGGAGAGGGTATAGCGCCGGCCATATGCAGTGCGCCCGCCATCCTAAGGTTGATACCGGGCTTACCTGCGGGCGCTGCGAGACTCCAATCTGCCCCCGTTGCGCCGTTTTCACGGACGTGGGCGCCCGCTGCCCCTCCTGCGCCCCCGCCCGCAAGCTTCCCCAGTTTGAGATTGGGCCGGTATATCTCATGCGCGCCGCCGCGGCTGCTCTGGTCGCTAGCGTGGGGCTGGGCGCGGTCTGGGGAGCCCTCCTACCCGGGCGCATAGGAATCTTTGGGCTCTTGATGGCCGCCCTCATCGGATACCTCATCGCGGGGGCGGTCAGCGTAGCGACTAACCATAAGTCCGGCACGCCCCTGCAAGTGCTGGCCGCCGCCGGCGCCATCACAGCCTACCTGGTGCACAACCTTGTTATCGGGACCGACATACTGCCCAGCGGCGACCTGTTTGGATACGTCGCCGTCATCATCGCCGGCGCGGTGGCGATCAACCGTCTTCGCTACTAGCGAAGGATAGCCGCGATCACTAGCCCCACAACAATAAGCGCCACTATGAGAGCGATGCGCCGCAGATCACTGATGACGTAGCTGTAGTCACGGCTGATGTGCTGGGGCTCAGACGGTCGTTCACCTGCAAAGGCCGCATGAGCAGGAGCCGGCGGAGTCGGAGGAGGCGGGGGGGAAGGGATGGGGGCTACGACGCCTTCATAGGAAGGAGCCTCTGGCTCCCCGGAGAGAGGTTGCCTCTTTATCTTTCGCCGCCTATTGGGCGGCCGGTAGCGTCTCGGCAAAGAGTACTCCCAGTCAGTATTCGTTCGAATCGCATTATACAGATAGATTGGGCCAACGGCGAGGCCGGAATCGCCTCGTTGACACCATTCGAGGCGTCCTAATAGAATAGAAGCGCCCTCGTGAGGCTACCGCCCTTGAGGGCGTTCGACGGGCGGCCCCGTGGTGTAGCGGTTAACATGCCAGCTTGTCAAGCTGGAGATCGTCGGTTCGAATCCGATCGGGGTCGCCAGGCGCAAATACTGATAAGCCCGCTCTCCTCCTCTGATAGCACGCGGAATAGAGGAGCGAAGGCGGGCTTTGGTATGACCGCCTCCACCGTCCCTGCTTCCACGTTCACTTCGATTCTCGCGAGTACCATCATCACAAATTCATGCTTCTCATCCGGGGTCATTTCATTCCAGATATCGCAGATTCCAACGAGCCTCTCCCCAGCCTCATAATGGACGGCGGCTTCACCCCGCGGCAACGCGGCCAGAGCTGCCTGCGCCTCCTTGATGGCCGCCTTCGCCACTACACTGTCCAGCAATCCGTCGATCAAGCCCTGCTGGACCCTCTTGATCTTGTCCTCCAGACTCTTACGCTCCCGCGGTACCGAGTCATTATCGCCATCCTCAGCCATCAGCACTGCAACCCGGTCGCGCCAAGCGTCCGGCAAATCTAGCTCCACGAACAGTGCAGCGAGTTGCTCGTCTGCACGATTCGAGGAACAACCGCTCGCCTTGGCCTCACATGTCGCTCCCCGATTTCGCGCCGAACAGCGATAGTAGGTGTGCCTTCCGCCAGCCGTCGTGTTCGCCCAGAGCTGATGGCCGCAACGCGAGCACACCGCTACGCCGGCGAGTAGGTACGCGCGCTTCGTCCTGGCCCCGAAGACCTGCGGCCTGCGTGCCCGATCCTTCCGCACCTCTTGCACCTTCTCCCAGAGCTGACGCGAGACGATAGGTTTGTGCAGGCCTTGGCCGATCACCTCGCCGTGATAGGTTATGTCGCCTACGTAGAACGGGTTTGACAACATCCCGGCGACCGTCGCCTTCGAGAAGGCGGTCCTTCCCCGCTTCGACCGCGGCTTGAACCCTGCGCCGTTGATCATGTCAGCCAGCTCAAGCATCGAGAGATTGCCGCCGGCGTAGCCCTCGAACGCGCGCCTGATGATCCCCGCTTCCTCAGGAACCACTTCGGGAGGTGTCTTGGCATCGACGCTACGATAGCCGAACGATATGTCGCCGATCGGAATTCC
>JADFKX010000042.1 GCA_022564695.1 Chloroflexota bacterium
ATGCCGGTCACGAAGAGGTCCATCAGCCAGAGGTGATCGAAGTTAGAGTCGCCGTCCAGCTCCCGCCACAGCGACAGCAGCTCGTCCCAGGAAGCCCCCGCCTGAGTGGCCTGTACGCCGAACTTCAAGGTACGCTCCTTTTCCAGAAAGCCTTCACTTTTACGCGAACGTAAGAATAGGCTAACCCTAGCCCCCGGTCAAGAGGTCGGCCTGCGTCTATTCGCCGGCCTTCTGCTCCAGCCCCAACTGCTGCTTGTAGTCCGGCTCCAGAGCGGCCACGGCCCCCATCTGCAGAAACGTGGTGACGGGCCACTGGACGAACATGCGCATTAGGTCCTCTCCCGCCGCCAGCTCCGGCTTATCGCCAATGATCTTCCGCTCCTCGAGACCCGCAATCTCCTCGTCCGAAAGGCCAAGGAGCCCCTGGAGTATCTCCTTGTTGTGCTCGCCGAGCTTGGGGGCGGGGGCGCGAGTGGACACGTCGAAGGCGGAGAAGCGGGCGCCCGTCTGGCGAGGCACCGGCCGGGGGCCGACGCCAGGCTGATCGATCGTCTCGAAGTAGCCGCGCTCCCGCAGGTGCGGGTCAAGGAGCACCTCCTTCGGGTTGAGCACGGCGGCCGCGGTGACGCCCGCAGCCTGGAGCAGGTGCATCGCCTCAATGTGGCCCTGCTCCCGCGTCCAGGAGGCGATCAGCTCATCCAGCTCCTCGTGGTGGCGGCGTCGGCCCAGCACGTCGGCGAACCGCTCGTCCCCCGCCCACTTGGGCTGCCCCACGACCTCGCAGAACGCCTGCCACTCCGCATCGTCGCGCACGGTGAGCACTAACCAGTCGTCCTCGCCGCGACAGGGGTAGCAGCCCTGAGGCGCGAACCAGGGGCTGCGATTGCCGATGCGTTCCGGCTCGCGGCCGTTGAGCGCGTAGTCCATCAGCGCGTAGCCGACGATAGGGATCGCCGCCTCCTGCTCAGACAGGTCGATGTACTGGCCCTTGCCGGTGCGGCGCCTGTAGTGCAGGGCAGTCAGGACAGCGCCCGCCCCCGCGATGCCGGAGTAGGGGTCGGTGAACGATATCCCGGTGCGCAACGGTTCGCCGCCGCGATAGCCTGTGAGGGAGGAGATGCCGGAGGCGGGCTCCAGCCCCATCCCATAGGCTGTGTAGTCGCGCCAGGGCCCGTTCTGGCCATAGCCGGAAAGGGAGATCATGATCAGGTCCGGCCTTATCTTGCGCAGCGACTCGTAGTCCAGGCCGTGCTGGGCCATGACGCGGGGCGTGAAACTCTCAGCGACGACGTCTGCGTGGGGGATGAGGCGCTTGAGCAGCTCCACGGCATCCGGCTCGCTAAAGTCCAGGGTTAGAGACTTCTTGCCCGCGTTGCGGTAGAGGAAGTAGCCCATACGGTTCCAGAAGTCGTCGTGGGAATCGTTATCAGCGATGACGAGGAGATGGGTGATATCGGTGCGCTTGAGCCCTTCCAGCTTGATGACCTCGGCGCCCAGGTCACAGAGGATACGGGTGCAGGTGGGCCCGGCGTAGACCTGGGTTAGGTCCAGCACACGGATACCGGAGAGAGGCAGGCCAGCCATTACGTGACCCCCCGCTCGCGCAGGATGCGTGCCTCCTCCGCATCGTAGCCCAACTCCAGAAGCGCATCCTGGGTGTGTTCCCCGAGAGTCGGAGCGGGCCCCGATCGCAGCGGCGTCTCCGACATCTTGAACGGCGGTCCCGCCACCTGCGTCCGCCCCAATTCCGGCTGCTCCACCTCCTGAAAGAAGCCACGCGCCTTCATGTGCTCGTCCTCCCGCAAAAGCCGCGGGCTCATCACCGGCCCAAACGGCATGCGCAGCTCTTGAGCGCGCGTCAGCAAGTCCCGCCAGTCATGCTCCAGCAGGTAGGGCCTCAGTAGCTCCTCGAACTTCTGCCACTGGATGGAGCGCATCCATAGGTTCGCGAAGAGGGGGTTCTGCTCCAGCTCCATCTGCTCCATGAGAACGGCCATTCCGAGAGGAAAGCCGGTGGCGCCCGGCACGACGACGATGTGGCCATCCTTGCAGGGGTAGATGTCCGCCGGGTAGGCGAACAGGTGGCGGGAGTAAAAGCGCTTGCGTATGGCGCCCAGAAAAGAGTAGAGCGTGGTGTTGTACTCGTCGGCGGCGCCCAACGCCTCCAGCATCGAAACGTCAATCTGCTGGCCCCCGCCGTTCGATGCGCGGTGCTCCACGGCGGCGAGAACGCCGATGAAAGCGTTGAGCCCGGCGAAGTACTCAGCCGGCTCGCCGCCGGTGCATAGCGGCTCCCTGTCGGGGTCGCCCGTGATGTACATCAGGCCGGAGAGCGCCATGCAGGTCAGGGAGTTGCCCCGATAGCCGCTGTACGGCCCCGTCTGCCCAAACGGCGTAATGGAGCAGTAGACCAGATCCGGGAACTCATCCTTCAGGTCGTCGTAGCCCAGACCAAGCGAAGTCAGATGGCCCGGCGCGTAGCTCTCCACCAGCGCGTCCGCCCTGGCCAGCAGCTTGCGCAGCACGATGCGGCCGCTCTCGGTCTCGATGTCCAGGGTGACGCTCTTCTTGTTCCCGTTCAGGTGGATGAACAGCCCGCCCTTGTCGTGGTGTGGGACGTCGTCCGGGAACGGTCCCAGCGTACGGGCGTAGTCACCCTGGGGCGGCTCCACCTTGATCACCTCGGCGCCGCAATCGGCCAGCATCTTGGCGCAATAGGGCCCGGCGATCCCCTGGGAGAGATCGATAACGCGCAGGTCGTCGAGTGCCAGGTCAGACAAGGGCGCTCCTTCGTGGGCTACACGGAGGCTTGGAGCGGATGATACTACAACATTGGAACAGCAGCCACTGTTCCCTGTTCCCCACTCCTTTTGCTACAATGCGGGTCGCTGGAATGCCAATGCCTGTGCCAACCCTTTCAATGGACAAGCGCGGCCCCATCGCCCACCTGACGTTGCGGCGGCCGCAAACCCAGAACGCCATCGACGGCGCCCTCCTGGACGAGCTGTCCCGCGCCTGCGAAGCGATTGAGGCGGACGATGACGTCCGCGCGGTGGTGCTAGCCGCAGAGGGCGAGCACTTCTGCCTCGGCTGGGACGCAACCCTCCTCGACGGAGAGAGCGGCGGCCCTCCCGTGGACCCCTTCGGCTGCCTGGCGGAGTTGCCGCGGCCGGTTGTCTGCGCCGTCCAGGGCGATACCCTCAGCGCCGGCCTGGAGCTGGCTCTCGCCTGCGACATCCGCCTCGCCGCGGAGGATGCACACCTGGGGTTGCCGGAGACCAAGCTCGGCCGTGTCCCCATGGGCGGCGGTACCCAGCGCCTGGCCCGCCTGGTGGGCAAGGGCAAGGCGCTGGAGATGATCCTCACCGGCGAGCCGATAGAGGCGCGGGAGGCGCTGCGCATCGGCCTCGTGAGCGCCGTGGCGCCTACCGATAAGCTGGCGTCCGAAGCGGAGGCGATCGCCGGCCGAATAGCGGAGCGCGGCCCCATCGCCGTGCGCTACGCCAAGGAAGCGATAAACCGCGGCCTGGAGATGCCCCTGGAGCAGGCCCTCCGTTACGAGACCGACCTGACGATCATCCTCCAGACCACGGAAGACAGAGCGGAGGGCGTCCGCGCCTTCCTGGGGAAGCGCAAGCCGAAGTTCAAAGGACGGTAGCGAAGGAGGTATCGGTAAGATGCAAGTCGTCCTGGAGATGGATGAAGCCTGGTCGCTGATGTCGGTCATTACGTCCTACGTGATCGACCACAGCGGCGTATCGCAGGATGGAAAATCGAAAATCAAGCGCTGGCGCAACGACCGCGCTGTAGGCACGGCGGAGATGGACGACCTGGCGGTGGCCGTCAACCAGGCGCTGGACAAATACCTCGACGAGAAGATGACGCGCACGGTCCGCCGTCGCGGCCGCTACGTCTCCAGCCGTGAGGCCACCCGATGACCCGCCTGCCCGTAGCTCATGGCCCCGGCCTTGAGCGTGTCGCCGGGCACGACTGGGGCTGTGCCCTACCAGTCCATGTAGCGGAGGCCTTTAGGCCTCCATATGCCTCAGCCTTCAGGCTGAGGTGGGGATTCCCGTCATGAAGCTGGAGCTCGATCAAGAGGAGAGCGTCGAACTCCTCTCCCTCATCGTCGACCGCATCACCCAGGAGGCCAAACTCGCCACCAAGGACCGGGCCACCGTGAAGCGCTGGCGTAGCGAGCAGATGAAGGCCGGCTCCGACGCGATGAAGGAGCTCACCGATAAGATCAACGCCGACCTGGAGCACGCCCTCCAGACCAAAGCGAAAAGCGCGGTGCAGAGAGCGGACTGGCGCTAAGATCACCCTCCTCTCATACGAGACACGATGTTTGACACCCTCCTCTACGACAAGCAGGACGGCATCGCCTGGATCACCCTAAACCGTCCGGATGTCCTCAACGCCATCAACATGCGGATGCGGGACGAGCTGTGGGACGTCGTCCAGGCCGTGCGAGACGACCCCGAAGTCCTGGTCGCCATCTTCCGTGGCGCCGGCGAGCGGGCGTTCTCGGCCGGGGCGGACATCAGCGAGTTCGGGACGGCGCCCTCGTACGTGGAGTCGCGGCGAGCGCGCCGAGAGCGGGACCTGTGGGGGCTCATGCTCTCGCTGGAGAAGCCGCTCATCGCCGCCATCCACGGCTACGCCCTCGGCGCTGGCATCGAACTGCCGATGTGCTGCGACCTCCGCATCGCCAGCGAAGACGCGCGGCTGGGGCTGCCGGAGGTGAGCCTGGGCTACATCCCCTCCGCCGGCGGCACCCAGACGCTGCCCCGCCACATCCCACCCGGCGTGGCGATGCACATGATCCTGACCGGCGACCCGATCGACGCCCAGGCGGCCCTGCGCCACGGCCTCGTCCAGCGCGTCGTCCCCCACGAGCGACTCTACCAGGAGGCGGAGTCGTTGGCGCGCACGCTCATGTCGCGGGGCCCGCTGGCGCTGCGCCTGGCCAAGCGCGCGGTGCTGGAAGGGCTGGACCTACCCCTGGCGGAAGGGCTGGCGTTGGAGCGACGCCTGGCCGCAAGGGCGTTGGCCGTATGAGCGTGACCCTGAGTCCATTCGGAGGTAGAGGATGAACACGTCCGAGTTCCTGATGATCGCCGCCTCGGTGGTGCCCGATCGTATCGCTATGATCTGCGAGGGCGAAAGCATCACCTTCGCCCAGCTCCAGGAGAGAGTGAACCGCCTGGCCAACGCCCTCTCCGCCAGTGACGGACTGGGCATCGGTAAGGGCGATAAGGTGGCGGTGATGGCCCTCAACTCCATCCCCTACGTAGAGACCTACTACGCCTGCGCCAAGCTGGGCGCCGTCTTCGTGCCCCTCAACTACCGCGCCAAGAAAGAAGAACTCACCTACATGGTGAACAACTCGGAGACCAAAGCCATGTTCGTGGGAGAACGCTACCTGGAGATCACCGCCGCCCTCCGGCCCCAACTCAAGACCGTACAGCACTTCATCTGCTACGACACGCACGCCGAAGGCATGGCCTCCTACGAGGAGCTCCTCGCAGCCCACGAGCCGGAGGAGATCTTCACCGACGTGGAGGACCCGGACCCCACAATCGTCATCTACACCAGCGGCACCACGGCGATGCCCAAGGGCGTCGTGCTGACCTACCTCAGCATGTCCGTGTACGTGACCAACACAATGGAGCCCGCCAACCCGGAGACCCACGACGTCACCCTCCTCTCCGTGCCCATCTACCACGTGGCCGGCGCCACCGCCATGCTCTCCTCCGTCTGGGGCGGACGCACCCTGGTCATCCTCCCCCAGTTCGACCCCAAAGCCTGGCTGGAGGCTGTCCACACCCATAGCGTCACCCACAGCTTCATCGTCCCCACCATGCTCAAACGGACGATGGACCAGCCGGAGTTCGACAAGTACGACCTCAGCTCGCTGAAGCTCATCGCCTACGGCGCCGCCCCCATGCCCTACGAGGTAGTGACCAGGGCCGTCCAGGTCTTCAAGTGCGGCCTGATGAACGCCTACGGCCAGACGGAGAGCACCTCCACCCTCACCTTCCTGGGCCCAGAGGACCATCAGATCCCCGACGCGTCGGGGGAGGAGCGGGAGAAGAAGCTCCAGCGCCTCCGCTCCGTCGGCCGGGCGATGGAGGACGTCGTCGTCGCCATCCTCGACCCCCAGGGCGAGGTGCTGCCGGCGGGCAAGGAGGGCGAGATCGTCGCCCAGGGCGCGCGCATCATGTCCGGCTACCTGGGGCTGCGCGACGAGACGGACGAGGCGATGCGCGGCGGCTGGCTCCACACCGGCGACGTCGGCTGGATGGACGAGGACGGCTACGTCTTCATCACCGGCCGCACCAAAGACCTGATCATCCGCGGCGGCGAGAACATCGCGCCGGGGGAGATCGAGGCGGTCCTGGAGCAGCACCCGGCGGTGGACGAGGCCGCGGTCATCGGCGTGCCGGACGCGGAGTGGGGGGAAGAGGTGAAGGCGGTGCTCGTCGCCAAGGGCGGCGGCAAGCCCTCTTCGGAGGAGCTCACCACGTTCGTCAAACAGAACCTGGCCAGCTACAAGGCGCCCAAGTACTACGCCTTCGTGAAGGAGCTGCCGAAGAACTACCTGGGCAAGGTGCTGAAGACGGAGCTGCGCACGCGCCACGGGGAGGCCAAAGACGGCTAGGCGGCATCGCGATCAGCAGCGACGCCGCAGGCAGAGGCGGACCCGTCTCGATCCCGATGAAGGCACGGTCACCCTGCCACCGCAACCCGCCAAGCAGACAGAAGCGACCCAGGGCGTCTCCTGGCTGGGGTTGATCGGCGCCCTGATGGGGTTCGTGCCGATGGCCGCCTTAGGGATCGAATTCCTGCTGGACGGGCGAGCCCTGGCGGCGGTGCCGTTGGTGATGTCGGCGATCTACCTGCCGGCCATCGTGGCCTCGGCGAGGGCCACGCCGCGGCGGCGAGCCGTCCTCCGGGGCGTAGTCGCTGCCTCCATCGCGATGGTGTTCGTCAGCCTGCCGTTCCTGGGGCCCACGCTCGCGGTCGTCTTGGTACCGGCGACGGCGCTGCTGGCCGTAGCCGGCGGGCTGATCTTCCAGCGCTAGGCCGCCGCCAGCTGCTCGGGCGCGAAGGGGAACTCCTCCACCGCGTCCATCCGGTCGCACCAGGGCGTGACCGGCCGCTCGAACCGGACCCAGACGTTGTCCCCCGCGAAGGGGAGAACGCGCACCACACGGCCGGCCTTGCCGGTGAAGTAGCGACGACACCAGGATGGCGCATCCAGAATGCGCACGCGATCACCGCTGGCTCCGGTGCTCAGGCCTCCTTGATTTTCCACGGGGGGTTCAACCGGTTATCGCCAGCGTAGTACAGGCGGACGTCGTAGCCGTCAGGATCATGAAGGCGCGCTTCCCGCCATCGGTACACCATATCCGTGGGCTCCTGCTCGAATTCCAAGCCCTTCGATTTGAGAGCTGCCACCGTTTCGTCGAGCGCATCACATTCGAAGTAGAGCTGGGCGCTAGCCGTCACGCCCAGCGGATCACCCGTCACCTCAACCGACAGCGTGGCGTCGCCATCCGGAAATTGGAATCGTGCGTAGCGAGGCGGGCTATCCACGATCTGAATGAGCCCGAGCATGTGATAAAAGGCCTTAGAACGCTCTAAATCGGTAACCGATAGAGTTATGTGGTTGAACCGCATGTGTGGCCTCCTTGGTTGTAAATGATAACACTAGGTTCATGAGCAAGCTGTGTCCTGAAGCGTCGCACGCGCAAATCGTTCAGAGGTGTCGTTGAGAGGGCCTGGGTCGAGTACGACGGCTCGGTGGCTGTAGCCTTTGCAGGTTCTGCTTCTAGAAACGGACGCTCGCCTCCACGTCGGGCACGAACAGCTCGACCGTTATAGGGACGGCCTCTTGCGGATCGGTTTTGGCCACGGCTATATCTCCAGCGCGTACTCCCCGCGGCGCTGGCGATGCTCGTCCCGCAACCGCTCGAACCGGCGCTCGTAGGAGGCCATGCCGATGTCGCTGACGCTCAGGGCGTAGGCGTCCTCATGATCGTCCGAATAGTAGCGGGAGCGTATGCCCACCCGCTCAAACCCGTACTTTTCGTACAGGCGGAGCGCCACTGCGTTGGAGACGCGACACTCCAGCGTCACCACCTCCTGCCCCGCCAGGCGGGCGGTCTCGATGATGGTGATGAGCAGCAGCTCGCCGACGCCGCGCCGGCGATAGTCGTCGCGGACAGCTAGCGTAACGATGTGCGCCTCCTCGATCAGCAGCCAGACGCCAACGAAGCCCACGACCAGCTCGTTTCGCTCCTCTGGTGGCGTCTCATCGCCGTCCAGGATGTGGCGCAGCCCGCCCACAAAGCGGCCGAGGCCGCCTGGCTGCGATCGGATGGGCGAAGGCACCTCCTCCCCGTGCGGGGCGCCCGCCCGGCGCTGCACAGCCACCAGGTAACGCCCCAGCCGGTTCTGCTGGATCTCCCGCTTGAACGCAGTCGGCGGCCAGATAGTGGGGAACGACTGCTGCTCCACCTCCATCACCTGCGCGATATCGTCCAGGTTCATCGGCCGCACAAGCTGACGGAAACGCCTGTCCTGCCTGACCTCTGGCGAGGGCCCGTCTGGACCCGGCCGGGGAGCCTGTTTAGGGGCGGTGGTCTGCATGTCAGGCGGCTATTCTAGCACAGGGCCGCGTGAGCCCCAACCTGTGTAGCGGAGGCCTTCAGGCCTCCATGCCTCGTATGGCGACCTGAAGTCTGCCTGCCGGTAGGCAGGATCGCCGATTCACTGGCCTCGTTCCGCCCGCACCTGCGCCTTTACGTTAGCGTCACATAGCCCTAAAATGAGCATATCCGCAAGCGCTCTTTTCGTATCTGATGTACGCTTTACGACTGCTCACCTTCCTCCGCCCGTATAAAGGGCGAACAGCTCTCGCCTTCCTCGCAATCGTGGGCGCCGGCGGCTTCCTGCTCGTCATCCCCCAGCTCATCCGCTGGGCGATCAACTACGGCCTCGGCGCCAGCGTCGAAGGCGGCGAGATCATCACCGATGGCAGCAACGAGACGCTGATCATCGCCGCCGTAGCCGTCCTTGGGGCCGCCCTCCTGCGCGGGGTGTTCGCGTTCTACCAGACCTACCAGGGGGAGTGGATATCCCAGCGCGTGGCCTACGACCTGCGCAACCGCATCTATGACCGGCTGCAACGGCTCTCCTTCGCCTACCACGACAGGCAGCAGACGGGCCAGCTAATGTCCCGCGCCACTCAGGACGTGGAGGCCGTGCGCTGGTTCATCCACATGGGGGTGCTGCGCGCTGGCTACATATTCCTCATCCTCATCGCCATCCTGGTGCTCATGGCGATCACCAACTGGAAGCTGACGCTCGTCGCCTGGGCCTTCCTGCCGATCATCGCCTGGCGCTCCACCGTCATGGCCCTGACCCTGCGGCCGCTGTGGAAGAATATCCAGGAAAGTCTCGCCCGCCTCACCACCGTCCTCCAGGAGGCGCTGACCGGAGCCCGCGTGGTCAAGGCGTTCGCCCGCGAAAAGCACGAAGGGGCCAAGTTCCAGCATGAGGCCGAGACGCTGTTCGAAGACTCCTATCGCGGCAGCCGCATCCAGGCCGTTAACTCCCCTATGATGACCGGCCTCTGGCTGGCCGCCATCGGCGCCACCCTCTGGTTCGGCGGCCGCGAAGTGGTCAATGGCAACCTTAACATCGGAGAGCTGACTCTGTTCCTCCTCTACCTCACCATGCTCAACATGCCGGTGCGCATGCTGGGCTGGATCATCATGATCTCCTCCCGCGCCCAGGTGTCCGGCCAGCGCATCTTCGAGATCCTCGATGCCGAATCGGCGGTGAAGGAGAAGCCCGGCGCCGTGCAGCTAGAGAGCGTGCAGGGGCACGTCCGCTTTGAGGACGTCTCCTTTGGCTATGACTCCATCAGCCCCGTCCTCAAGGGTGTGAGCCTGGAAGCGAAGCCCGGTCAGGTCATCGCCCTCATGGGCCCCACCGGCAGCGGCAAGACCACCATCGTCAGCCTCATGCCCCGCTTCTACGACATCACCTCCGGCGCCATCACCATCGACGGCATAGACATCCGCGATACCACCCTCTCCTCCCTGCGGCAGGCCATCGGCACCGTCCAGCAGGACGTGTTCCTCTTCTCCGCCACCATCCGCGATAACATCGCCTACGGCGCCGTGGACGCCAGCCAGGAACAGATAGAGGCGGCGGCGAAGGCTGCCCACATCCACGACCACATCGCCGCCCTCCCCGACGGCTACGACACCTGGGTCGGCGAGCGCGGAACCACCCTCTCCGGCGGCCAGAAGCAGCGACTCGCCATCGCCCGCACCCTGCTCATGGACCCCCGTATCCTCATCCTGGACGACTCAACCTCCAGTGTGGACACGGAGACGGAGTACCTCATCCAGCAGACGTTGAACGGCCTGATGAAGGGCCGCACCACCTTCGTCATCGCCCAGCGGCTCCGCACCGTTAAGATGGCGGACCAGATCCTGGTGCTCCAGGACGGCAAGATCGTGGAGCGGGGCAACCATACGCAGCTACTGCGCAGGGGCGGCCTCTACCGCCAGATTTATGATCTTGAGCTGCGCGACCAGGAAGAGGCGCTGCCGAGCCCCGCAGGGGAGCAGGTGCCCACCGCGGCGGCAGGGAGCTAGCCATGGGGCTTCACCCCGTCATTCTGAGTGCTCCTACGCCGGCACGGTCGCCTCTCGTCATCAGGCGTTGGTTACCGCACAAGCAGTCTCCGCTCAGAGTCCCGGCCCCAGGAGATTCCGCGCTCTGTAATGTGATGGACAGACCCTTCACTGCGCCCGCCTATTGGCGGGCTAGGCTCAGGGTGACAGCTTCCTCCTGTCATTCTGAGAGAAGCGAAGAATCTGACGCGGTCACACAGTTGCAGAGGCCAGCGGCCGGTCTCTGCCCGGCGATAGCAGCCTGAACCATGCGAGACTACTTCGTGTACATCATAACCAACCATTCCGGCACACTCTACACCGGCGTGACGAGCGATCTTACTCGCCGCGTGTACGAACACAAGACGCAAGCCGGCGGCAGCTTTACCAAGAAGTACAGGATGAACAAGCTGCTCTATTTCGAGCAGACCGGTGACATTCTGTCCGCCATAGAGCGCGAGAAGCAGATTAAAGGATGGAGACGGAGTAGAAAGCTCGAGCTGATCACCTCGCAGAACCCCCGCTGGATCGATCTTGCAAGAGAGGGCCTCAACTAGCCATGGGGCACTGGGGCGGATCCATGGCCGGTGGCTGGAGCCATCAGACCTCCGCGACCTCCGCCGGGCGGCCCGGTGGCGGCCTGAAGCGCAGCGTCGACGGCTGGGACGACGAGGAGCTGGGCAAGCCGTACGACCACTCCGTTATAGTGCGGCTGCTCCCCTACCTCAGGCCGTACCGAGGGCGGGTGGCGCTGGCCATCCTGGGCCTGCTGGTGTTCGCGGCCGCCTCCAGCTCCCAGCCGTTCCTCATCGCCATCGCCATCGATGAGTTCGTTCCCTCCGGGAACATCGCCGGCCTGAACGCCATCGGCGCCGCCCTCGTCGGCCTAGCCCTCATCAGCTGGGCAGGCCAGTGGCTGCAGCAGACGCAGACCGCCTTCATCGGCCACAATGTCCTGCTCACCCTGCGCACCAGCATGTTCAACCACATCCAGAAGCTCTCCCTCAGCTTCCTGGACCGCACTGAGGTGGGGCGCGTAATGTCCCGCGTCCAGAACGACGTCACCGTACTCCAAGAGCTGCTCACCACCGGCTTCCTTACCATCCTCGCCGACTTCGCCGGCCTGGGTCTCGTCGTCTTCTTCCTTCTGTACCTGGACGTGGAACTGGCCCTCATCACCTTCACCGTCATACCCGTCCTCATCCTGGCGATGGCGTTGTGGCAGTCCCGCGCCCGCCGCGCCTTCGTCCGCGTCCGACAGGCGATAGCCGTCGTGAACGCCAACCTCCAGGAGAACGTCTCCGGCGTGCGCGTCGTCCAGAGCCTCTCCCGTGAGGGGGAGAACATCCGCCGCTTCGATCAGGTGAACGCCGACAACTGGAGCGCCAACGTGGAGGCCGGCCGGCTGACCGCCGCCGTCATGCCCGTGATGGAGCTGATGGTCGCCGCCGCCACCGCCCTCGTCGTCATCTTCGGCGGCATGAGAGTCCTGGATGGCTCCCTCGGCGTCGGCGTCGTCATCGCCTTCGCCCTCTACGTCCAGCGCTTCTTCGACCCCATCCGTGACCTCGTCCTCCAGTACACCCAGCTCCAGCGGGCGATGGCCGGCGGCCAGCGCATCTTCGAAGTCCTCGATACCAAGCCTGAGATCGTCGATGCGCCCGACGCCGTAGAGCTCCCCGACGCCCGCGGCGACGTGCCCGGCTGGGAGGTCACCTTTGACCACGTCCACTTCCAGTACCTCCCCGACGTTGAGGTCCTGCACGACATCGACCTGCGCGTCCGGCCCGGCGAGACACTTGCCATCGTCGGCCCCACCGGCGCTGGCAAGAGCACCCTTACCGCCCTCATCGCCCGCTTCTACGACGTCACCGAGGGCCGCCTCCTCATCGACGGCGTCGACATTCGCCACCTGAAGCGCGAGTCGCTGGCGCGAAGGATGGGCATCGTCTTCCAGGATGCGTTCCTGTTCTCCGGCAGCGTCCGCGATAACATCCTCTACGGCCGCCTGGAGGCTACTGAACAGGAGATCGTTGAGGCGGCGCGCACCGTCGGCGCCCACGACTTCATCAAGCGCCTGCCCCAGGGCTACGACACCGTCCTCCACGAGCGCGGCCAGAACCTCTCCCAGGGCCAGCGACAGCTCATCGCCTTCGCCCGCGCCGTCCTCGCCGACCCCCGCATCCTCATCCTGGACGAGGCCACCGCCAACGTGGACACCCGCACGGAGGTCGTCATCCAGCGCGCCCTCAAGCGGCTGCTCAAGGGCCGCACCTCCTTCGTCATCGCCCACCGGATGTCCACCATACGCGGCGCCGACCGGGTGGTGGTGATGGACGGCGGCCGCATCGTGGAGATCGGCACCCACAAGGAGCTGCTGGCCCGCGACGGCCTCTACGCCCGCCTCTACCGCATGACCTACGAGCAGTCCCCTTCGACAGGCTCAGGGCAGGCCGAGTCCGGCGACGGCAACGGCCAGCGGCCCGGCGAGCCCTCCCCTAAGCCGCTACCGGCTGGCTAGGGCAGAGCTAGGACAGTCTGCCGACACCTAGGCAAAGCACCCTCCCCTAAATTGACAGCACGCTTCCCTGAAGTGTATTAATAGGACTTGTTCCGTCTCAAACAACGTATATTCAACTGAAAGGGAGGGCCACCGATGTCTCGTTTTCTAAGACTACCTACGTATCTGGCGTTCGGGCTTCTGACTGCGCTGGCTATAACTGTTGCCGGCGTGCTGTTTGCCGGCGGCCTAGCCAAGTCGGCGGACGCCGCGGCGGGCGGGCCGGTCATCCTTGGGGGTGACGATCTGACTGACCATGGGTCAATAAGTGGCGACACGCTGCAAGAGGGCTGGCTCTACATTAGGAAGGCCCTGGAGAACATCAACCCTAACGTACTCCGGCCCGGAAACGATAACAGTGTGGCGGTGTTGGGGTCTGCCGATTCCACGGCCACCGACGGTGACGCAGGCGCTGCCTACCACTTTGCCGCACCCCAGGCGGGGCTCGGCGT
>JADFKX010000202.1 GCA_022564695.1 Chloroflexota bacterium
CGATGATACGCTTCGCAACCTTGACTTCCTCGACTGGAGGGCTGAATTCGCGCCTGGCGATGTCGATCTGGCTCGGGTGCAGCGTCCAGGCGCCGACGCAGCCCATCAAGAAAGCAGACCTGAACTGATGCCGGCAAGCCAGCGGGTCTTCGATGGCGCCGAAAGGGCCGTAGAACGGCAGAATACCCGCTGAGTTGCAGGCGTCTACCATGCGAGCCAGCGTGTAGTGCCAGGGATCTTGCTGTGCCATTAGTCGCTCTGCATCGGGGTTCTCCGGATCGGGATCGGCGATCACCTGATACGCTGGATGGCCGCCACCAACTCTCGTCGTCTTCATCCGCCTCGAAGCAGCCAAGTCTGCCGGCCCCAGGCTGATGCCCTGCATCCGGGGGCTGGCGGCGGCGATCTCCTCCACATTGGAGACTCCTAGCGCGGTTTCTAGGATGGCGTGGATCAGGAGGGTTTTCTTGATGCCGTGCTTTGCCTCTAGCTGTGCAAGCAGGCGGTCAAGGTAGTGGATATCCCACGGCCCTTCCACCTTGGGAACCATGACCACCTCTAGCTTGTTGCCGATCTTTGGGATGACGTCCATGAGATCGTCCAGGACCCAAGGGCTGTCCAGGCTGTTGATGCGCGTCCACAGCGACGTGCTACCGAACTCGTTGTTCAGTGCGACTTCGATAAGGCCCGCGCGCGCCGTTTCTTTGTCTTCCGCCGGGATCCCGTCTTCAAGGTTGCCAAGCAGCACATCGACCTGAGGGATGATCTGCGGGATCTTCGTACGCACCCTCTCATTCTGCGGGGGGAAGAAGTGGATCATCCGAGAGGGCCGCGCGGGAAGATCGCTCTGAGGCGTCGGCGCACCGACTGCCAGCGGCCCGAGGAACGCCCTGGGGTTTCGCATGTCGAATAGCTCCTCCTTTGAACTAGGCCGCGGCCACCGCGTGACGCGCTTCTCCGTCAGCATCCGATTGGCTCCTGCGGAGCGCCATGCGATCCGTCTCGTACCCGGGGCCGGTTCCCACGACGTCATGTACCGGGAGGTCAACCCATCGTAGCAGGCCCTATCGAACACGGGCCCTTGAACTGGGGCTGCGCGGGCGATTATAGCCGCCGCTGGGATATAGGGTCAAGCAATGGATAGGGAGCGCACGCGGGCCTAGCGTCTATGGATTAACTTGCAGTCTAACGCAAACTAGGCTTAAACTAAGGCCTGCCTGCCGGTAGGTAGGCGCGCGCGCCAGGCGGAGCCCGCCAATAACCCACGTTTGATACCAGACCAGATGTACGAACAACAGCGCACCATCCCAATACTGCGCAGCATTCTCTTTGTACCATCTATCGTCGAGCGGTTCGTCACGCGAGCCCCGGAGACAGGAGCGGATGTTGTCTGCCTGGACGTGGAGGACTCTGTACCGCCAGCCGAGAAGGCGAAGGCGCGAGCTGCAGCGGCAGAGGCGATCGATGGCATGCCCCACGGTGGTTTCGCCACGTATGTCCGCGTGAACGGCCTGCACACCGGCCTCCTGGAGGATGACCTGCTGGCTGTGGTCAGGCCGGGCCTGAACGGCATCGTGCTCTCCAAGGCGCATACCGCTGAGACGGTCAGGCGCGCCGACCACTACCTCACGATCCTGGAGCGACAGCAGGGGATGGAGACGGGCACCGTGAGTATCATCCCGCTGGTTGAATCGGCGGAAGGGATTCTGAACTCGCGAGAGATATCGGCCGCCTCGCCGCGGCTGGTGGGGCTGTCTCTGGGGGCGGAGGACCTGGCGGTGGACATGGGGCTTCAACGCAGCGAAGAGGCGCGGGAGATCGAATGGCCGCGGGCGCAGCTCGCAACGGCCGCCGCCGCCGCCGACCTAGCGGCTATCGACACGCCGGAGCCGGATTACACCGATATGGAGCACCTGGAGCGGGACTCCAGCTACGCCCGCAGCTTAGGTTTCCGCGGCAAGTACTGCATCCACCCCGGCCAGGTAGAGGTAGTCAATCGCGTCTTCTCGCCGACCGGACAAGAGATCGCCGAAGCGAAGGATGTGATACGCCTCCTGGATAACGAGGGGATCGCGAAGGGCATCGCCGCTATCCCCGTGAACGGTAAAATGATCGACACGCCAATCTATTGGCAAGCCAAGCGCCTTCTACGATGGGCGGAGGCGGCCGAAATCAGCACGCAGGAGTAAACGATGCCCATCCCCTCTCTGGTCACCCTCACCGAAGAGCAACAGATGATCGTGTCTGAGGTGCGCCGCTTCGTGGAGAAGGAGGTCATGCCGGTAGCCACGGATCTGGAGCACGCGGACGAATACCCCACTGACCTCGTCGAGCAGATGAAGGGGCTCGGTATGTTCGGCGCCACGATCCCGGAGCAGTACGGCGGCCTGGACCTCCCGTTTACCACCTACGCCGCGATCGTGGAGGAGCTGTCCCGCGGCTGGATGAGTCTGGGCGGCATCCTCAACACGCACACGATGATCTCCTGGATGATCAAGACGTACGGCAGCGAGGAGATGAAATCGCGCCTCCTCCCCGACATGGCCACCGGCGAACGACGGTGCGCCCTCTGCATGACGGAGCCCGACGCTGGCTCCGACCTCCAGGCGATCAAGACTAAGGCCGTCCGCGACGGCGACGACTACCTCCTGAACGGCAACAAGATGTGGGTCTCCAATGGCGTCCACGCCAAGATATTCGCCGTGCTCACCAAGACGGACCTCCAGGCGCAGCCGCGCTATAAGGGCATGAGCGTCTTCATCGTCGAGAAGGAGACGACAACGGGCATGACGGTGGGGCGCATCCTTGAGAAGCTGGGGTATAAGGGAATCGACACGACAGAGCTGGCGTTCGAGGACGCGCGCGTGCCGGCGGCCAACCTGCTGGGCGGCGAGGAAGGCCAGGGCTGGCTCCAGATCATGTCGACCATAGAGATCGGTCGCGTGAACGTGGCCTCCCGCGCTGTGGGCGTCGCCACCGCCGCCTTTGAGGACGCGATCAAGTACGCCAAGCAGCGCGAAACGTTCGGCCAGCCGATCGCGAACCACCAGGCGATCCAGCTCATGCTGGCGGAGATGGCGACGAAGATCGAGGCAGCGCGGCTCCTGGCCCGGGCGGCCGCCGCCAAGAAGGACACCGGCGAGCGAGCGGATATGTGGGCGGGCATGGCCAAGCTGTTCTGCACGGAGACGGCGCAGGAGGTAGTGCTACAGGCGATGCGCATCCACGGCGGCTACGGCTACTCGAAGGAGCTGCGCGTGGAGCGGTACTACCGGGACGCCCCGTTCATGCTCATCGGCGAAGGCACCAACGAGATCCAGAAGCTAGTGATAGCACGGAACCTACTTAAGATGTACGGAGAGTAAATCGTATGGCCCAGTTCGGACGATACTTCGAGGAGTTCAACGTCGGCGACGTGTATAAGCACTGGCCGGGCCGCACGATCACCGAGTCGGACAACATGCTGTTCTGCATGCT
>JADFKX010000203.1 GCA_022564695.1 Chloroflexota bacterium
GATAGTCAGGGTCTCAACACCGCTGGTGTTCATTATATCGATAATGTACTTGACGGGCTGACCCACGGAAGCCTGCGCCCCGCAGCGCTTATCGACGAGGAGTGAACTGCCGGGTTGGGCGTGGGCCGAACCGCCTCCGCCCAGGGCCAGGGGGATGGCGGCCGCCAGGAGCGCGACCAGGACGACGACGGAGGCCAGCAGGGGCACTAACCGGGCGCGCCCGCGGGGAGAAGCGCTTGTCATATGGGACATACCTTTCTGGTGAAAGGCCAACGATAGTCCACGCCGCAGCCACGAGAACAGCCGGGGCTGAGCGCTCTCGTCCTGGACTTTGGACCATCGCCAGCCGCCTTGAACTCTGTCACGGTGACCGATCAGGCGTGGCATTAGTGACCTCCTTTAGGGATTACTTCCAAGGTGACACATTATTGCGGGTGCCTCACGATTGTCAATAGCTCAGTATTACGATGCCAATCAAGGCCCCTCTCTAGGCGGCACGGGCTCGCCCGAGGACGAGTCTGAGTCGGAGCGCCCGCGGTCAGCGTCGGGCGTGTCTGCGTCGGGAGCGCCGGCGCTCATATCCCGCTGCGAGTCATCGGCGGGCGTGTCTGCATCGGGGGCGTCGGCGCTCAGATCCCGCTGCAAGTCGTCGGCTCCTTCGGAATCGGCGTCGATTGACAGGCTGCGGCCGGGCTCATCAGCTTCATCATTCAGCCCCGGTGCGGCCGCCTCGTTGGTCTTGTTCAAGAGGGGCCCCAGCAAGAACGACAGGTTACCCACATATGGGACCTTGACAAGTAGCCCCGCTACGGTGGGCACCTTGCCGATGACGTTCTCTATCTGTATGGGCTCATCCGTTTTGGTGTTGGCGTCCCCCTTAGTGGTTATCTGGTCGCCCTCGATGCTGGCGATGCGGTGAATGGCGAACCCCTTCTCGTGGCGGAAGGCGACGATATCGCCCACCTTGACGTCGTCTATGCTATCGACGCCCTTGAGGAGGACCACGTCGCCCACCTTCAATTCCGGCCACATCGAACCCGAGGATATGGCGGCCATGGGGTATTCGCTGCCCAGAGCCGCGCCCAGGACGGTGGGCCCGAGGACGACGGCGCCGACGATGATGCCCAGGTAGACCACCCAGCCCAGGGGGCCGCGGAGCCATCGCCACGACCGGGCGGGCGCCTGCGGCTCCGCCGCCGCCTCCTCTGCCACCGGCGCCTCGTCCACCGGCGCCTCCGCCACAGCAGCCAGCCGCGTGGTCTCATCCACGATACGGTCTTCAGCGTGTGTGGTGCTGGTGCTATCGCTGTTTCCCCGGCTCCGCCGATGCCGTGGAACCCGGCCTCCGACAAGCCGCCAGGGGCCCAGGGCGAAGCGAAGGAGGTAGGACAGGCCAACCGCCACCATGACAGCAAAGGCTACTAGGGCCACGGTGGTTGCCAGGGGACGGGGCCGCGAGGCAGCAGTCATTTACCAGGGTGTCCACCAGGGAACCCGCACCACGATCACCTTTCCTGAGTACTCCTTCAGGTCCGCCGAGGGCGGCGGCTCCACCCTGAACGTGATCTCCTTCTTGTCCCCGGGGTCGATGACGAAGAAGGCGTCGCTTATTCCCATCAGGTCGCCGATGCCGCCCCACTCCAGGATCATCACGGCTGTGGGGATACGACCGTTGTTTTCAAAGACGATCTTCTTCTCCGAGGCGATCCCCGTTGGCAGCTCCCCGAAGTCCAGCTGGCTTGGCGGCGGCAGGCCGATGGCATCGCCCACGGGCACTACGACCACAGTGGCGGTATAGATGCTTGTGGAGGTGACCGCCACGGCGGCCCAGAGGGCCACCAGCACCGCTGCCACGCCCAGGACGGCCAGCCGAAGGCGGGTAAGCCTGGGCCAGCCCAGCCGGAGGCGGCGGGGCCAACGCTGGGCCAGGGAGCCCCACAGGCCGCCCAGCCCCCTGGCCTGGCGGGGCGGGATCTCCGTTGACATGTCTGTTGCCATTTCGTTTGCCCTCCTCCTCCTCCCCGAACGTCAGGCCGACGCCAGACCCGGGCCCCTCCGGCCCGGCGCTCTGACACACCTCTAACGCCCGGCGGCGGGAGGAACCGCCGGGCGCTTAGTCTCGTACCTTAATTATTGGGTGCGAGGCTGTGCTCGATGACCTGGATCTTGAACTCGTCGCCGATGTCGGCGAAGTGCTCCCAGGACTGAGGGTCGTCATTCGGCCTGTCGAAGTGACACGGGATCGTCTGCACTACTTGGCCAGGGATGGAGTTCGGGTCAGTAAATTCGTTGAACTCGTTCTCGCAAGGCGGCGCGAGCAGCTTGATCGTGTAGAAGCACTTCCTGCCGAGGTCGAACAAACCCCTGTCGATGATACCGAAGCCTTCCAGCTCGATGTACATCTCCGGGGCCAAGAACTTGGTGTACGTCAGCCCTGCCGGGGGATCCGCAGTCAGGCAACGGCTCGGCTCGTCGGCCGCGATCGTCGCGTAGTCACGGAGCAGACCGTCCAGCTCGCCGTTGGGGTGGCTCATGTTGTGGGTCATATCCCCGCCCCGGTACTTGCAGTCCGGGAAGCCATCGGGACCGGTTCCGCCAACGACAGGGTTGAGGTTGTCCTCCAGGTCCAGACCGTCCGCGAATATCTTGCACTCCCAGAGGACTGCGAACACGACATCGTCGAAGATCGTCTGGCCGGTCAGGAATGACCTGCTCAGGGTAACCTCGATCCTCTTGTCGTAGAGCTCCTGGGGGAGGACGGTGCCGAAGTTGCCGGTGTCCTCCTCGCAGATGATGTCGCCTGTTGTCGGATCCGGGGGCGTGCAGTTCTTGACGGCGGCGATCTCGATCTCCTTCTCGACGTGGGCCTCCAGGTTGACGATCTGGGCGGTGAAGGCGGCGAAGGCAGCGATGCCCCCGACCACGATCCCTAGACCCAGAACGCCTAGTATTAGCTTCTTTGCCATAGTTTCTCACCTCCTTTCTGATTGGTATATGATATGGGCGAGGGCCCTGGCCGCCTCCTCCTACCTCCCCTCGAGGACGTGGAGCGGACGAGGCCCTCACCTGGTTATCTGCTACTTGAGTTGATCTCCACTTCCGCTCCCAGGGCGGAGCCGGTGATCCAGGTCTGGGGGTCAAGCGTCGGCTTCTCTTGGATGCATTCGATGGTGGCGCCGGAGGCCTGGGGGTCCGTGAACTGGTTGTAGAAGTCCTCGCAGTGGGGCGCGGTCAGGGTGACGAGCCAGGTGTCGCATTCGTCGTCGGCGGTGCCCTCGTCCAGCTCGCCCGCCGCCTCGTAGTCGCCGGCGGGGCCGTCGGCCAGGGGGTCAGTCTCGGTCGGATCATCCGCCTCCATCGTGAGGAAGGGGCGCATGTCCGGGAAGTTGCCCGGGCCGGGATCGAGGGGCTTCTCGGTGAGGGTGAGGGTGTAGTTTACGTGGTCGTCCGGGTCAGGGTCTTT
>JADFKX010000204.1 GCA_022564695.1 Chloroflexota bacterium
TGCTTCCCAACCTAGCCCGCCCCAGAACACCCGCTGGATCATCCACAAGATGTACCCCGCCGTGAGCGCGATGCCGATGACGCCCACTATCGTGAAGAACCCGTGCTTCTCGAAGGTGCCCAGGAACACCGTCACCTCTGCCGCGAACCCCGCCAGGCCGGGCAGCCCCAGCGAGGCCAGCCCCGCTATCACCATCATCGTTGCGATGAACGGCATTCGGTGGGCCATCCCCGAAAGGTCACCGATGTTCCGTGTGTGGGTGCGGTCGTAGATCATCCCCACCAGGACGAACATCAGGCCGGTGATTAGCCCGTGCGTGAACATCTGCATCGCCGCCCCCGCCAACCCCACCGTCCCCAGCGCCGAAGCTCCCAGCAGCACGTACCCCATATGGCTTACGCTGGAATACGCGATCAGCCGCTTCAGGTCGGTCTGCATTAGCGTCACCAGTGCCCCATAGATGATGCTCACCGCTGCGAACCCGGCCAGCCACACTGAGGCGTCTCGGGCCACGTCCGGCATGATCGAGAAGCAGAGGCGGAGGATGCCGTAGCCCCCCATCTTCAGCAGCACCCCGGCCAGAATCACGCTCACCGCCGTCGGCGCGTCCGTGTGCGCGTCCGGCAGCCAGGTGTGGAACGGCACCACCGGCAGCTTGATCCCAAAGGCGATGATCAACAGCAAGAACATCGTCCAGGCCGGCAGAATCGCCCCCTTGATCTCGCCTAGCTGCCCCAGCTCGCGGATGTCGAACGTCCCGGCGGTAAACCCCAGCGCCAGAATCCCCACCAGCATGAAGCTGGACCCCAACAGCGTATACAGGACGTACTTCCAGGCCGAGTACAGCTTGTTGCCGCTCCCCCAGATAGAGATCAGGAAGAACATCGGGATGACCTCTATCTCCCAGAATATGAAGAACAGCACGAGGTCCAGGGCGCTGAACACCCCCAGCAGGCTCGTCTCCAGCACTAGGATCCAGGCGAAGTACTCCCTCGGCCGCAGGTCAATCCGCCAGGAGATGAGCACCGCCACCAGGAACAGGAAGCCGGTGAGCGCCACCATCGCTAGCGAAAGGCCGTCCACGCCCACGGCGTACTTGAGCGTGAAGTCGACAAAGTCCGACTTCAGCCAGGTAGTGCTATCGATGAACTGGAAGCCCGCCGAGTCACGGTCGTAGGCGGCGAACAGCGTCAGCGTCAGTGCCAGGATCACAGCGCCTACCCCGGCTGCTATCCACTTCGCCCAGCTCTCCCGCTCACGCGGCAGCAGCAGGATGGCGGCCACTCCTATGATCGGGAAGAATACGATAAAGGTGAGCACTTCTACCTCACAGGCCCACTATTCCAAGCAGTTCGTCCTGTAGGACGCTGGCGACGATGACTATCACGCCGATGAATATCGCTGCCCCGTAGAGCTGCGCCTGCCCTGACTGCGCCAGACGGTATTTCTCCGAGCTAAACCGCATCAGCGAGGCCAGGCCGTTGACCACCCCGTCAATCACGTAGCGATCCCAGGCGTGCAGAGCGGCAGCCGCGCCCCGCATGATCACCCCCTTGACGATGACCGTCTCGTACAGGTCGTCCAGGTAGTACTTGCGGTCCAGCAGCACCTGCACCGGCTCCAGCGCCGCGCTCACCTCCTCAGCGCGGATCGCCTTGCGGCTGTAGATCGCCCAGGCCAGCCCCAGTCCTGCCAGGCCGACGGCTACCGAGACCACCGATATCCACAGGACGAAGTCGCCTGCCGCCACCAGTTCATGCGTCTCCTCCGGCAGCCATCCTTCCAGGATGTCGTTCATCCCGCCCGTGATGTTCACGAAGCCCACCGTCGTGGCCAGCGTCGCCAGCACCACCAGCGGCAGCAGCATCACCCACGGCGACTCGTGTGGCTCTGCCGGACGACTGTTTGCCTGTGCGCCATGATCTGAGGCCTCGCCGCCCTTGTACTCGCCCCCAAACGTTAGGAACAGCATGCGGCCCACGTACACGGCGGTGAGGAACACCCCCGCCAGCGCCGTCCAGAAGATGAGCGGCTTCTCCGCCCAGGCCTCGATGAGAATCTCATCCTTGCTCCAGAACCCGGCCAGCGGAAACACGCCCACCAGCGCCAGCCCCGCCACAGTCGTGGTCAGGAACGTCACCGGCATGAATCGGGCCAGGCCGCCCATCTTTCGCATGTCGAAGGTGCCGGTCGCGTGATTCACGGAGCCCGCGCCCAGGAACAGCAACGCCTTGAAGAAGGCGTGCGTAAACAGGTGAAAGATCGCCGCCCCGATAGCGCCTACGCCCAGCGCCATCATCATGTATCCCAACTGGCTGATCGTGGAGTAGGCCATCACCCGTTTGATGTCGGTTGCCACGATCGCCAGGCTGGCCGCCATGATCGCCGTGATCGCCCCCACCACTACCACGGCGTTGATCGCCTCCTCGGACACGATGAACACGGGGAAGAAGCGCGCCACCAGGTACACGCCTGCCACCACCATCGTCGCGGCGTGGATCAGGGCGGAGACCGGCGTCGGGCCCTCCATCGCGTCCGGCAGCCACACGTGCAGCGGGAACTGCGCCGACTTGCCCGCCGCCCCGGCGAAAAGGCCCAATGCGAACCACGTGATCACGCTCGATCCGATCATGCCTGTGGCCGCCAGGTGCTGTATCTGGCCGATATCTAGCTGGTCCGTCTTCGTCCAGATCAGCAGGATCGCCGATAGGAACCCCAGGTCGCCGATGCGGGTCACCACGAACGCCTTCGTCGCCGCCCGGCGCGCCGAATCGCGGTAGAACCAGAAGCCGATCAGCAGGTAGGAGCATAGCCCCACCAGCTCCCAGAACACGAACAGCTGCAGGATGTTCGAGGCCAGCACCAGCCCCAGCATCGATCCTGTGAACAGCGACATGAAGGCGTAGTAGCGGTTGTAGCCCGGGTCGCCCCGCATGTACCCCTGCGAATAGAACTGAACGAGCAGCGACACGGACGTCACCACGATGAGCATGATCGCTGTCAGCCCGTCGACAGTGACGCCGATGTCGAATCGCAGCGACCCAACGGTCACCCACTCGTGAGCGTCGTAGCCGATGCGCGCTCCGTCCTCCTGAAGGACGCTGTCCAGCGCCCATAGCGACAGGAGGAATGAAGCGGCGATAGCCGCCATCGTCAGGTAACCGCTGAATCGCGCCTCCCAGCTCCCCGTGCGCGTTAGCCCCAGCAGGGCAGCCAGAGAGATGACCGCGAACGATCCAAAGGGCAGAAACAGTATCGCCCAGACTACGCCTTCGGGGATCTGGTTCAGCAAGCTATATCTTCCTCAAGATCTCCTCTGCTACGTGCGTCTTTCCCCACGGCACGTACAGCGTGTACGGCTCCAGCTCCGCCGCGTTCGCCCAGCCGGACGCCGGTACTACCTGCACCACAACCGCCTC
>JADFKX010000205.1 GCA_022564695.1 Chloroflexota bacterium
TCGTGGCCGGCGATGTCGCCGTCCGTGGAGATCAGAGCGACCTTGGGGCCGCCTGTACCGAGATCGACGGCCAGGATGTACGATCCGTTCTCCGCTGCCATGTTCAGCTCGCCTCCAGTCCAGCGTCGCTGGCGCCGTGGGTGTGGCGATGGGCCGCCGCTGTCGCTCGTGGCCGCTTAAGCGTAAACCGTCGCGTTGCGGTCGGGCAAGCCGTGCCTATCCTTCATCCCTGAGGCAAGCGTGCCCGTGGAGTATTAGTGTTGTCTAACCACCTCTGACGAGGAAGCGCTGGCCGGCGGTCGCTGGCTTCTTAGCTCGCCGGCAGGGCGGTTTCGCCCATCAGGTGCAGGTCGATGCCGCGGGCGGCGGCGCGTCCTTCAGCGATGGCCCAGACGATTAACGATTGCCCGCGCGTCATGTCACCGGCCGCGAAGACGCCGGGAACGCTGGTCATCTTGTTCTTGTCCGCCTTCACGTTGCCGCGCTCCGTGAGCTCGATTCCGAACTGGGCCAGCATCCCGTCCCTCTCCGGGCCCAGAAAGCCCATGGCGAGGAGCAAGAGGTCTACCTCCTCCTCAAACTCGCTGCCCGGGATTTCCCGCATCGCCTGGCGGCCATCTTCGGGGACAAACTCCACCTTGACGGCGTGGAGCTTCTTGAGGACACCGTTCTCACCGGAGAGGCGCTTGGTCAGGATACTGTACCCGCGGACGCCGCCCTCCTCGTGGGCGGGCAAAGTTCGATAAATGATGGGCCAGGTAGGCCAGGGGTTCTCCGGAGAACGATCGGCGGGGGGCTTTGCCAGCAGTTCGTACTGCAGCACCTCCTTGGCGCCCTGACGGTGCACGGTGCCCAGGCAGTCGGCGCCGGTATCGCCGCCGCCCAGGATGATCACGCGCTTGTCCTTAGCCGTGATGAAAGCATCGGCCAGGATTTCGTCTCCCTCGTTGCGCCGGTTCTGCAGGGGTAGGTACTCCATGGCGAGGTGCACACCCTTCAGATCGCGGCCGGGCACGTCGAGGTCTCGCGACTGCGTGGCGCCGCCGGCGAGGCAGATGGCGTCGAACTTACCGCGCAGCTCACTGGAGTCGATCTCCACGCCAACGTTGACGTCCGGGCGGAATATGATGCCCTCCGCCTCCATCTGAGCGAGCCGACGCTCCAGGAACCTCTTCTCCATCTTGAACTCCGGGATGCCGTAGCGGAGGAGCCCGCCAATGCGGTCATCGCGTTCGAAGACGGTGACGGTGTGTCCGGCGCGGGCCAACTGCTGGGCGCAGGCGAGGCCCGCCGGGCCGGAGCCGACGATCGCGATGGTCTTCCCGGTGAGGGTCTGCGGTGGCTGAGGCTTGACCCATCCCTCATCCCAAGCGTGGTCGATAATGTAGAGTTCGACCTGCTTGATGCTGACTGCGTCGTCGTTGATGGCCAGCACGCAGGACGCCTCGCAGGGGGCGGGGCAGAGCCTGCCTGTGAATTCCGGGAAGTTGTTCGTGGCGTGCAGCCTGTCGATAGCCTGGCGCCACTCACCGCGAAACACGAGATCGTTCCAGTCGGGGATGATGTTCCCCAGGGGGCAGCCGTCCTGGCAGAAGGGGACGCCACAGTCCATGCATCGTCCCGCCTGTTTCTTCAGATCGTCAACTGGAAACTCGTTGTATACCTCAAGCCAATCGCGCACGCGCTCATCTACGGGGCGCCGCTTAGGCGCCTGGCGCTCAAACTCCAGGAATCCGGTTGGCTTGCCCACGTCAGGCCTTGATCGTATCGCTGGCGCCAGAGCCTTGTGCCCGGCTCGCGCGGAGCTGTTCCTCCAGAACGCGACGGTAGTCGAGCGGTATGATCTTCACGAACCGTTTGGCGACCGCGGGCCAGTCGCGGAGCAGCCCCTTGGCCACGGCGCTATCGGTGTACTCGGCATGCCGTTCCATCAGACCGTGCACGAGGTCGAGGTCTTCCGAGTCCTCCAGCGGCTCCAGCGCCACCATCTCCATGTTGCAGCGGGTAGCGAAATCGCCGGCTGCGTCATACACGTACGCGATGCCACCGCTCATGCCGGCGCCGAAGTTGCGACCCGTTGAACCCAGCACTAACACACGGCCGCCGGTCATGTACTCGCAGCAGTGGTCGCCTGTGCCCTCAACCACGGCAATCGCGCCGCTGTTACGGACCGCGAAGCGCTCCCCGGCCACGCCGCGGGCGAACAGGCTTCCGCTCGTGGCGCCGTAGAGCGCCACATTACCTATGATGATGTTCTCCTCAGGCGTCAATGTGGATTCCTTGGGCGGGTAGACGATGATCTTGCCGCCGGAGAGACCCTTGCCGAAGTAGTCGTTGGCGTCACCATCGAGCCAGAGGGTGATGCCTGCGGGCAGGAAAGCGCCGAAGCTCTGTCCTGCCGTGCCGTTGAACTTAATGGTGATGGTGTCATCCGGCAGACCATTGAAGCCGTACCGGCGGGTGAGTTCACTTCCCAAGATCGTGCCGACTGTCCTGTTTACGTTGCGTATGGGGAGCTCTATCGTCACCGGCTCGGCACGCTCGAGGGCCGGTGCCGCGAGCTTGAGCAGCTCCTGATCCAGCGCCCGGTCCAGGCCGTGGTCCTGGGGGATGACCTGTCTCCTGGCAACCTCCGGACCGACATCTGGACGGTAGAGGATCGCCGAAAGGTCCAGGCCTCGTGCTTTCCAGTGGTCGATAGCCTGGCGCGTGTCGAGAAGGTCGCTGCGGCCAATCATCTCTTCGAACTTACGGAAGCCGAGCTGGGCCATGATCTCGCGCACTTCCTCAGCGATGAAACGGAAGAAGTTGATGACGTGCTCCGGCTTCCCTTCGAACCTCTTTCGCAACTCGGGATTCTGAGTCGCAATGCCGACCGAGCAGGTGTCGAGGTGGCACGCGCGCTCCATTACGCAGCCCATAACGACGAGCGGCGCCGTCGCGAAGCCGAACTCCTCGGCTCCCAACAGGGCGCCGATCACGACGTCACGTCCCGTCTTCATCTGGCCGTCCGCCTGAACGATGATCCGGTCGCGGAGATTGTTCAGGACCAACGTCTGCTGGGTCTCGGCGAGGCCTAGTTCCCAGGGGACGCCGGCATGCTTCATCGAGGATTCGGGGCTGGCGCCGGTGCCGCCGTCGTGACCGCTGATCAGGACGACGTCTGACTTGGCTTTGGCAACCCCGGCGGCGACCGTACCCACGCCCACTTCGGCTACGAGCTTCACGTTGATTCGCGCCTGCGGGTTCGAATTCTTGAGGTCGTGGATGAGCTGCGCTAGGTCCTCAATCGAGTAGATATCGTGATGCGGCGGTGGGCTGATCAGCCCAACCCCGGGGGTGGAATGCCGCACCTCCGCTATCCATGGGTAGACCTTGTAGCCGGGAAGCTGGCCGCCCTCGCCGGGCTTGGCGCCCTGCGCCATCTTGATCTGCAGCTC
>JADFKX010000206.1 GCA_022564695.1 Chloroflexota bacterium
ACGGGTACGGGGACATGTGCGGGAACGCGAACATGTTCAGCATTATCGCCGACATGAAGCTGAAGATGGGGTTGGACGCTATCTCCGACGAGCAACTCGCCCACCTCACGGAGGTGTCCCGCTACGTGAGCGAGGTCGCCAACCTGACGCCCAGCCCGCGACAGCCGTACGTGGGCTCGGCCGCGTTCGCGCACAAGGCGGGGCTGCACGTGGCGGCGGTGGTGAAAGAGGACTGGTCGTACCAGCACATCGACCCGGTCATTGTGGGGAACGACACCCGCATCCTGGTCTCGGAGTTGGCGGGCCGGCGGAACATCCTTGAGAAGATGCGGGAGCAGGGGATCGACATTCCGATGGAGGGTGATGAGGTGCGCCACCTGCTGGAGCAGGTGAAGCTGATGGAGAGCCGCGGCTACCAGTACGAGGGGGCGGAGGCGTCGTTCGAGCTGCTGGTGCGGCGCAGCCGTCCGGGCTACGTGGAGCCGTTTGAGCTGGTGGACTTCCTGGTGGTGGAGCGGCGTCACCATGAGCCGGGGGATACGGGCCGCGAGATGATTTCGGAGGCGATGGCGAAGGTGCGGGTGGACGACCAGGTGTACCACACCGCTGCGGAGGGGAACGGTCCGGTGAACGCCCTGGACGCCGCCGTCCGCAAGGCGCTCATCCAGCACTTTCCGAGCATCGGCGTGATCAAGCTGGTTGACTACAAGGTGCGCATCATCGACTCGGAGGCAGGGACCGGCGCGAACGTGCGGGTTCTGATCGAGTCCACGGACGGGGATCAGAGCTGGACCACGGTGGGCTCCTCGACGGACATAATCGAGGCGTCCTGGCTGGCGCTGGCGGACAGTCTGGAGTACTGGCTGCTGAAGCTAAAGGGCTCGCAGAGCGCTCAGTAGGTGAGCCGCCGAAGAGCGCCGGCCTCATATCCGTCTCCCAGGGTGTTAGGCGAGCGACCTGGGCCGCACCACGCGAGCCTGACGTACGATGTCAGGACGTTTTCGCAGATCAGATATGGGAAGTCTGGGGCCATTGGGTATGAGCAATTCTTATCCAGAGATCGAACCGCACGAGCATGGCATGTTGGAGGTAGGTGACGGCAATCTGGTCTATTGGGAGACGTGCGGCAACCCGCATGGCAAGCCGGCCGTCGTCTTGCACGGAGGCCCCGGTTCGGGATGCACGGAATGGCAGCGCAGGCTGTTCGATCCTACCGTTTATCGTATCGTTCTGTTCGATCAGCGCGGCTGTGGCCGGAGTACGCCACACGCAAGCGCAATTGATGCGGACCTGACGAGCAACAACACCGCAAACCTGATCGCGGATATAGAACGGCTGCGCCAACACCTGGACGTCGAGCGATGGTTGGTGGTCGGCGGATCTTGGGGCAGCACATTGGCGCTCGCCTACGCTGAAACGCACCGGGATCGGGTCACGGAGATGATCCTGTTTGGTGTTACGACCGGACGCCACAGCGAGTTTGACTGGACGTTTCGCGGTGGCCTAGCAGTCTTTTTCCCCGAGCAATGGGATCGTCTCCGGGCGGGCGTGCCGGTCGCCGAACGAGACGGCGATATCGTCGAGGCGTACCACCGACTGCTGCACGATCCCGACCCGACAGTCAGTCAGCAGGCCGCCGAAGCCTGGTGCATGTGGGAGTCTGCGACGCCTGCGTGGCCGCCGACAACTGGACTGGCCGAGAGGTTCAGCGATCCCTCTTATGCGCTGGCGTTTGCGCGCATCGTGACCCACTACGTCCGGCACAACGCGTGGTTGGAGGATGGGAGCTTACTCCGCAACGCCGACTCGCTGGCCGACATCCCCGGCATCTTGGTGAACGGACGCTTTGATCTTCAAGCACCGATTGCCAACGCCTGGCAGCTCAACCGCGTGTGGCCACGGGCGCAGCTCGTGATCGTTGACGACGCTGGCCATGCGGCCAGCCCGCGTCTCAGCCAAGAGTTGATCCGTGCCACCGATCAATTCGCCGTGCTGCCGTAAGGACGGAGATCGGGCGAAGGTTCTGCGTCTGGAAGGGGGATGTCGATAGGTAGGCCTTGCAGACTACTCGCTTCTCCTCACGCCCGAAGGACCGCACTCAGCGGTCCAAGATGCGCAACGTGCCCACCATTCCGTAGTCCTCGTGTCCCGGCAGGTGACAGATGTAGGCGTAATCGGCGGCCTTGTCGAACGTGACTGTCGTCACGCGGGTCGAGAACGCTGGGATTGTAATTTCGGTTGGTACTCCCGCATGGACCGGCTCCGTGCCGGTGCGATGCCGTTCGTGCGCCACAGGCGGCCCAACGATCCACTCATGCTCGATCGGGTCATCGTTGCGTAGCGTGATGGTTACAGGCACACCGGCTGGTACCGTAATGACCTCCGGTGTGAACTGTGAGTAGTGAATCGATACGGTCACGCCAGCCGAACTGCCATCGCCGCCCCCGCTCACTACGAGTGTGGCGATGGCGGCCATCGCCAGCAGCGCGCTCAGGCGCCAGGTCACCGCCGGGCCCCGCTAGGCTGGGGCCGCAGCGCGACGAGAGCGATGAGCATCACGACCGATGCCGTAAAAGCCGCCACCACCGCCGCCCAGACGAACGTCGAGGCGGACCCATCGTTGTCGGCGGGAGCAATATCTGGCAGCTCGAGGCCGGCGGCCACCGGCGACGGGTTGTTCTCGCCGCTGGTGTCAATGGCCAGGTCGAACCGCAGGTCGGCCGCGGAACTGTCTACCTGAAGTTTCGTGAGCCAGGCTGACTGCGGTATCCAGCTCATCCCGACATCCGCGCGGAGGTCATCGAGCAGTGTCGTTGTCGCCGCCTCGTTGTGCACAAGGGAGAGGCCAGGGCCCGGCGCCGGAAGGAGCGCGGGTTCGCGGTCTGTGAGGAGGAAAACGTCGGCGTCGACGCGGTCTGCGGGCTGCTTGCCGAGGGTCAGGATGCGGAGCGGCACCCAGGGGTTGGACGTCGGGATGGTGATGTGCACGGGAGTGCCATCCCCGATCTGCTGTCCGCGGGCGAGTGCGGCATCGCCATCGAAGACGGCCGCGAGGAAGATCGGGCTGCGCGCGGCATAGAAGTCCAGCACCTCGGGAGCATCCGGTGAGAGGCGGAATCCATGCTCCGTGGCCCAGGTCGCCACGTCGGGGCCGCCGCCCTTGAGGACGGTGATGTCGAGCGCGTCGATTCGCACCTCTTGCAGCACGACCGCGCCCAAGGCCAGCACACTGTCGAAAGCGGCTTCGGCTACCGGCGGCTGCGTCTCGAGCGCCAGTCGCTGGAGCGTCCAATCGCCGCCGCGCTCAACCTTTGACGGCACGTCCGGGAGGGGGATCAGGGTACCGAACTCCCCTCCGCCGCCCTGGAACTGGAAGGCGGTAACGTAATGCTCT
>JADFKX010000207.1 GCA_022564695.1 Chloroflexota bacterium
ATTCCGCCTTCACCTCAGTCGGAGACTCAACGTGATAGGTGTTGGCCCGCTTCTCACGGCAGACTTCCAGTAGATGCTTTGTGTTGGCGCTGCTATGGCCGCCTATCACTAACATCAGATCAACCTCCTCCGCCAACTCGCTGGCGGCCGCCTGCTGGCTTGACGTAACATCGCAGAGGGTGTTGATGACCCGCAGTTCACTAATCGAATCTACATGTTCCCGCATTAGTCTGGAAACGAAGTTGGCAAAGCGCTGAGGGCTCTGTGTGGTCTGGGATATGATGGCCAGGCGCGACGGTAGATCACTTGGGATTGGGTCTCCGTCTTGTAGGGCCACGCCGTGTGAGCCGGCCCATCCGAGGACACCCTTAACCTCGCGGTGGCGGGCGTCACCGAAGACGACGACTGTGAAGCCGGCTTCTGCCATCTTTTTGGCCCAGCGCTGAGAACGGGTGACGATAGGGCAAGTGGTGTCGATCACTTCCGTGCCCCGTGCGCGTGCCTCTTGAAGCACCTCTGGGCCCGCGCCGTGGGCAGTGATGGCTACGGGCAGAGAGTTATCGTACGGGGGCTTGTTAGAGGCGCGCACTCCTTTGTCTTCCAGTTCACGCACCACCTGCGGGTTGTGGACTATGGGTCCCAGGCTTATGATTTCGCCCCGCTCCTCCGTCGCCTTCTCCAGGATATCGATGGCGCGGCGGACGCCCCAGCAGAAGCCCATATCCGTGGCTAGGAGTATCTCCATCGTTACTGCGCTGCCCTTTCGGTTACGATCGGTCGTGGCTCTGTATCAGTGTATATCCCACGGTACCTCTGGGGTAATAGCTCCGCGATTCGTCTCATGATGATCGCGGCCCCTTCTTCCGCCGCTTCCTTGGTGAGCCGCTCCGGTCTGGGCAGGTAGAAAGGCTCACCGTAGCGGATGTGGACCTCTGTCCGCCGAAAGAAATCACGCGGCAGCTTGATGCGCTCCGTGCCCCAGATGGCGACGGGCAAGATGGGCGTGTTGGTACGCATGGCGATGAGCGCCGCGCCGGGCTCGCCCCGCCCTAGGCCGTTCTCACCGCTCCGCGTGCCTTCAGGGAACATACCCAGCACCAAGCCGCGTCGCAGCGCTTCCTGGGATCGCCTCAGCGCCCGCAGGTCAGCCTGGAATCGCCGTACCGGGATACAGCCGAACAGGCGGTAGAGGACGCCGAACACGGGAAAATCGAACAGCTCTTGTTTGGTCAGCCAGATGATGCGCCGTGGCGTGATTCCGGTGAGCACAGAGGGATCCCCCACGTTGAGGTGGTTGCTGGCTAGGATCAGAGCGCCCTTGCGAGGGATATGCTGGAGGCCCTGGATGTCCCGCTTGATGGCCAGCAAGATGAGAAGGTGCACCCAGGTCTTGACGTTGACCCAGTAGTACACGGTGAGGAACAGGTTCCTCACTCTGAACCCTCAACGATCTCCATCAGCCGCTGTACAACTTTCTCAAGTGTTAGGCCATCAGTATCAAGGACGACCGCGTCTTCGGCGGGACGGAGGGGTGACACGGAGCGCTCCGAATCGATCCGGTCGCGGCGGTGCAGGTCTCGTAGCACGTCCTTCTCTGTAAGGTCGATGCCCAGGGCGGTTAGCTCCGCGAACCGGCGCCGCGCCCTCTCCTCGACTGAGGCATCCAGATACAGCTTCAGGTCGGCATTCGGTAGCACCACCGTGCCGATGTCACGGCCGGCCATCACTACCGCGTTGCGCCCAGCGAGGTCCCGCTGCAACTTAACGAGGGCATTGCGTACTCCTGCTACCCTCGATACCAACGATACCGCCGCTTCTACCTCCGGTTGGCGGAGAAAGCGAGTGACGTCTTGCCCGTCTACAAAGATGGTCGACGGCTCAATGCTTTCAGGGGTAGGGGGTCCGATTTCTATACTGAGGGATGCCGCAAGATCGCTGAGGGTGTCCTCGTCGCTGAGGTCAACGCCGCGGTGCAACGCAGCCCAAGTCATAGCCCGGTAGATGGCTCCTGTATCCAGGAACGGATAGCCGAGCTGGATGCCGATCTCGCGACCGACGGTGCTCTTGCCCGCTGCCGCTGGCCCATCTATAGCGATAACCCGCGGTGTGCCTGTGCTCTGCCGCGAGCCTTTCGCTTTCGTAGACTCGGCTGCGGCTGCCCTATCACTCATCACTATTGATTATAGGTGACGTTCGTTTCTCTCAGCAAGGCGAGCTCTGCGCCAAGCGTCGCCCGCTATGACGGTGAGGCCGGCCGCAGGCACTCCGAACGCGAGGAGAAGCGGCCACAGCGGGCGGCCTCCGTCGTCGATGGGGGTATCGGGTTGCTGTCGCTCTTGTCTGACGTTGGCGAGAGTTGCTGGGCCTGTCCAAACGCCCAGAACCTCGGCGTTGGCCATTTGTGGGGCGTTGCCGGTTGTCGTGCCGCCCCCGTCATCCGTCGCGCTTCGAGTCTGCTGCCCGCCGTCCGGGTCGCCCTCGGTCAGTGGCGCGGCCGTTACCTCGAACCGCACGTCGTCGAAATAGACCACTACGAGCGCAGCCGATCTGGGCCTGAGCAACAGTCGGACTTTGGCGGACCGCGCTTCTGGCGGCGCCGGTACCGGGCCCGTATCCAACGCGACGAACTCCGGCGAGTCCTCCGTCAGCGCTGAAGAGTCCACCGTGCTGAGCTGGCTTCCGCTGCCGTCGGCGCTGGCGTACCAGGAGACGCGCAGCAAGACCTCCCGCGCGGCAGGGTCGTTCTTCATCGCCATCGCCTGGAGTCGGTAGTGCGCTTCTCCTTCCACGCTTACTGTTTGATACAGCCACTTCGTCGACTCCGTGCGGCTCAGCATCGACGCCGACAGGTCTCCCTCAGAGCTAGCGTCGGCGCTGGCACTGACCTCGCCGCCGATCTTTCGCCAGCCGTACGGCGTACCGTCCTCACGGACATCCTCAAAGCCGCCGTTCACCAGAGCGGGGAAGAGCGTGGGCTCCGCGACCGCACTGGCGGCGGACGTGGGCGCAGAGGGTGTTGGCGTAGGGGTGGGCTTGGGCACCAAAGTGGGCGCCGGCGCAGGTGTTGGCGTGGGCGTAGGCGAGGGTGTCGGGGTCGGACAGGCGATGGGTGTGGCTACGGGATCGAGGGCGAACTTCAGGCTCGACACCTCGACAGCGTTTGGGTCCTCCCCCGCCGCCACCCCGTAGCGTGCGGATCGGGCAGCACAGGGCGCGTCAGCATTGGTCAGAGAGAGGCACTGCTCCGATCCGATGAGCCAGGGGTTTCCGGGCCACTCATCTTGGTTGATTGAGGACCCGTAACCATCTGGATCCTCATACCAGGCCACGCGAATGGACACGGACGTGAGGCCTGGCGCAGTGACAGTGAGGCAGCCATCGA
>JADFKX010000043.1 GCA_022564695.1 Chloroflexota bacterium
TGGAGTTCTGACGTGTGCTTTCCGATCTCGGGATTCGAACCCGCGATCTCCACCTTGAAAGGGTGGCGTCCTTGGCCGCTAGACTATGGGGGCATCGTTCTGGCTGCGTGTGGCGAGCCCGATGGCATTCTACGGGATGGGGAGCGCGAGTGACAAACGGTTGGTGTAGCCCCCGCTGACTCCCGCCCAGGCCAGTGCCACAATCGCGGCACGGGATAGCCCTTTTGGACTCCGTACCGTGTCCTGGGAAGAATCCCTGTTGAAATAGCCGTCGTGTCTGAGGTGACCCCTACAGCCTACATGGAGCAGGCCAATTGGGTGTCCCGTCCTTGGGGGCCAGCCTCGAACCGGAAGGCTCATTCATGAGGCGGGCTTTATATATTGTGACTCTCTGCTTATCCTTGTTAATTCTTTGACCCGGTTGGAACGAGACACGTAAAGGTCCCGTCGGAATTCATACAGTGGGGTATTGCTCCTTCGGACCAGTCTTGGGAGGGCTTATCTCCGACTTGAATAACTGCGCCTTCCGGCAAATCCCAGCTGTTCTTAGCGGCTTTTCTGACGGCAGCTCTACTTTCCAATCCCAAGACCTCGTAGGTTGGCTGCAGGATCTCTGTTATAACCTGACGACTAGAATCGATACCGGTTGAAAGCACTGCTTCCAGGAAAGCTTCAGCGTTTGGAAGTTTCACTAGTGGCATTCGGTAACGCTCGTATACGTCCCACATTGCCTGAAGCGCTTTGTCAGGCCAGTACTTCAGATAAACTCGGGTGATCTCGCGGAACACCCCTTCATGAAAACCCTCGTCAGTGGCCAGGACTCCGCATACACCCGCTATAGCAGGATAGGTTGGTTTACCATCGCCATTCGTGGGTCGGCCATACTCTACCCAGATTCGTTTCTGCATCTCCCGGTAGTTTCTCTTGGTCTGCCGCTCTTGCGCAATCGCGTAGGCAGCGCCTCTTTCCGGAGTTTCTTCATGGCCAGTTTGCCTTTCGAAGGTCCAGATATCCTGACCACACTGGTATAGATATTCGTCCATCTCTGCCTGAGTCCGGAGCCCAGAATCTACTAGGCAGTACCACAGGGCCTTGCCGTGACGAGTCTCGTCAAAAACCCACTGAGTGTAAATCTGCTTAGTAGCATAACTGTCACCCGAGGCTAGTATCGCCATCCGTGTGTAATCTTCGATGAAAGATTCGATGCCGAAATCCCCAAGCAAAATTTCGGCAGTTTCTGAACTGACCTTGCCAGACCAGTCCATCATTTCCGTTCGCTGGGGTAGGTGTTTGGCGATCCAGCGTGGACCTCTCTGGAAGTAACGACCGTAGATTTCTGCAACCGCTTTCTGAATCGCTAGATTCCTTCCTTGAGCGGTCCAAGGATTTCGTATTTGCTGTACCATCTCTACTTCCTCTTTCTCCCTTAGGCTTTGTCACCTGGGGCCTAGCTCCGCAGGCAGTAGGGCGTCTGGCGACACTGGCCTTTTCAGGGATTCGTAACCGTCGGTATCGTCTCTATCCAAAGAGGGCCGCTGAGTATTCTAACACCCTATTAGAGGAACCTTAACGCGGCTTAGAGCGTTCTGGTGCTATGTATATGTCCATCGCGATACCGTAACCCCTCATAGCTTGGAGCGGAGATGTGTTCGAGGCGACGGCGCTGGCGCACAATCGCTCCGGCTGAGCGTCGAAAAAGAGGCGCTCCCAAGTCCATGTTGTCGCGGGGGTGCGGCGATGAGACTCGGAAAGCACTGATATTATAACGCCAAGACGCATTCATGGTTACCGGGGGTTTAGGGGTCGCGAATGGAAGCATCCTCCGTTGACAGCCGCCCAACCCAGGCGCACAATCCCTGAGCCGGGGAGTTTTGCGACAGCTTCTGTGCGTCTGATACAATCTCTCTGGCGCTGCGGGATTGTGTAATGGTAGCACGGCTGATTCTGGATCAGTTAGTCTAGGTTCGAATCCTAGTCCCGCAGCCAAATCTGGCGCATTCGTCTAGTGGCCCAGGACACCGCCCTCTCAAGGCGGAGATCACGGGTTCGAATCCCGTATGCGCCACCACAACGCGAACATGCAAGGCGAGGCCGCAAGCGCCTCGCCTTGCTGCATCCGGGGTGGCTATCTCTAAGATTCACGCACGACACAGATGTCTTCTTGCACGGCCCGTGCCATAGCGCTGTGGTCACCGGTGATTCGGATGAGCCGGAACCCCTCCTCGATCCGCCTCGCTGCGACGCCGGGGTTGGAGTGGACGCCGGGGATGACGCCGTGTTTGCGGCAGCTCTCCACGATGCGCTTGCGGGCCTGCACGTACTCTTCCGCCTCGCCGTCCTGCTCGGGCGTGATGCCCATGGAGATCGTCAGGTCCATCGGCCCGATGTAGGCGACGTCGACTCCAGGCACGCTGAGGATGTCGTCCAGGTTCTCCATCGCCTCTACCGTCTCGATCTGGGGAATGCAGAGGATCTCGTCGTTAGCGTGGGAGAGGTAGTCGAACCCGGCGTAGTAGGCGGCGCGTGTGGGTCCGTGGCTGCGAATACCCCGCGGCGGGTAGCGGCAGGCCGCGGCGGCGGCCTCCGCCTGCGCGCGGTCGTTCACCAGCGGCACGATGATACCGTAGGCGCCGGCGTCCAGCATCTTCATGATTATGGCCGGCTCGCACCAAGGGACTCTAACGATCGGCGTGATGCCCGTGGCGGAGATCGTCTGGAGCATCGGCACGGCAGTGTCGTAGCCGATGACGCCGTGCTGCATGTCGATGCAGAGCCAGTCCAGGTCCTGGGCGGCCATGACCTCGGCCGAAAACGTGTTGCCGACGGAGAGCCAGCCGCCCAGCGCTGGCTTATCTTCCCGCCATAGCCTCATTAGGGCGTTCTCACGCATTCGAGTCCTCCTCAACTGCCCCGGGGGTGACGGCTCACCACTATCACGCCGCCGGGCGGCTGTCAACGCCGCCGCGTGCGCCTGGCTTGGCCTGTGGTATTCTTCCTCTCGAGAGGAGCGTCCCGCCATGCCCAATCTCACCGGTCGATACGCCTTTCTTGACCAACTCGTCGCCGACGGGGTGACGCACGTCTTCGGCAACCCGGGCACGACTGAAGAGGCGTTCCAGGACGCCCTGCAGGACTATCCTCAGATTAAGTATATCCTCGCCCTGCACGAGTCCGTTGCCGTGGGGATGGCGGACGGCTACGCGCGAGCCAGCGGGCGGCCGTCCTTTCTCCAGCTTCACATCAACCCCGGTCTGGGCAATGCCATGGGGATGCTGTATAACTCCTATCGCACCCGCACGCCGATGGTGGTCTACGCGGGCCAGCACTCTCAGCGCGGCGGCTCCCAGGAGCCGATCCTGGCCGGTGACCTGGTGCGTATGGCGGAGCCGGTGACGAAGTGGGCGACGCAGGCAGAGGACGCCGCCGAGATCCCGGTCATGTTGCGCCGCGCCTTCAAGGTGGCTATGGAGCCACCAGCGGGGCCCGTCTTCCTTTCGATCCCGACTAACGTTATGGACGAGGAGGCGGAGGTTGAGATCACCGCCACTGCCTACACCAACACCCGCGTCCGGCCCGATCCGGAGGCGGTGGAGCGAGCGGCCGAGGTGCTGGCGGGTGCGCAATCGCCGGTCATCATCTGCGGCGCCGGCGTCGCCACGTCGGGCGCCGTGCCGGAGCTCGTGCAGCTTGCGGAGGCGCTGGGAGCTCGCGTGCACGCCTCCTTCTCCGCCGAGCTACCGTTCCCGGAGGATCACCCGCTGTACGCCGGGCTGTTGAACGTCATCTCGGAGCCCGCGCTGAAAGGCCAGCTTTCGGCCGCAGACGTTATCCTGGCCGTGGGCACGCCGCTCCTCACGGTGCTGTTTCCCTTGAGCGAGTCGCCTCTTCCTCCACAGGCCACGACTATTCACATCGATCTTGATCCGTGGGAGATATCGAAGAGCTGGCCCGTTCAGCACGGAATAATGGCGGACCCGAAGATGGCCCTGACGGATATCCTGGCCGCTCTTCAGAAGCACCTGTCGCCCGCCCACCAAGAGGCGGCCCAGCGCCGCTCCCAGGCAACGCAGACGATGGCCCAGCAGTTCGCGCAGGCGATGGATGCTTCCGCCCGGGCGAAGTGGGATAGCGTGCCGATAGCTCCGGCGCGCATGGCCAAAGAGATCGCCGCCGTAATCGCCCCCGGCACCATCCTGTTCGACGAGTCTATCACCGCGGGCGGTCATCTCATGCGCCACGTGCGGATGTCGGAGCCGGGGACGCACTATCGCGCCACCGGCGGCGGTCTGGGCCCCGGCATGCCCAATCCGATAGGCATAAAGCTGGCGCGACCGGATCGTCCTGTGCTCTCAATCATCGGTGACGGCGCCGCTCTGTACACGATCCAGGCGCTTTGGTCGGCAGCACACCACAAGGTGCCGGTTACCTGGGTGATCGCCAACAACGCTTCCTACCGCATCTTGAAGCTCAACATGCTGGAGTACCTTGGGGAAGGCGCCGCCGGCCGTAATTTCGTCGCTATGGACCTCGCGGACCCGCCGCTGGACTTCTCGCATATCGCCGCCTCGTTCGGCGTCAAGGGCGTACGCATCGAGCACCCGAACCAGATCGGCGAAGCCGTGCGGGAGGCGCAGGCGGCCGATGAGCCCCGTCTGGTAGATATCGTCATTGACGGTGACATCCGTTCTCGCTGGCTGTAGGTCCCCGGCATCGGATAGTAGGCTGGTTTGCCCATCCTATCGCTATCGCTCAACGAAGCCGGCTCTTTCCTTGTAAGCGGGTACCCATTACCATGACAGGAGTCGCTTTCATCAGCGCCATGCAAGATTCCAAGCAGAGCTACCAGGATGCCTAATCAGCCTGGCAGACCCAGCTGCAAGACCTCCACCGTGTGCTGCTGGACGGGGAGCGGCTGGAACCGCCGAAGCTCAAAGCGCTGCTCTAGCGGGACGCGCTTATGAAAGAACGCTACGACCAAGCGCGCCGGGCGCTATTGGGCCTGGCAGAAGAAGAGTAAGACCTCGTGAATTCGGCCCGTATCTACAGCCGTTCGTCGCACGTTCTGTTAGTGGTCGTGCGGTCATGTACATTCAGGCTTTGTCAGGACTAATGGATAAACCCCGGGATCTGCCGGCCGGCGCAAAAGCCGCCAGCACCCCCAGCGACCACTTGCAGGAGTGGGAGCTGGTGCAACGTGCTCAGGCGCTGGACGAAGTAGCCCTGGCCTCCCTCTACTCCACCTACTACCCAAAGATTTACAACTACGCATTCCTGCAGTTGGGCGATATCCATGCGGCGGAGGATCTGGCCTCCGATGTCATGCTCAAGCTGCTGGAGTCCATTAAGAAGTACCAGTTCAAGGGCACACCGTTCTCCGCCTGGGTGTTCCGAATCGCCCGCAACAGGCTGATCGATCTGCACCGCCGCCGTAAGCGGCACGGCGAGGTCAGCCTGACTGAGCCGCTGGCTGCCATGCAGATTGGGCCTCAGACCTTGGCCGAGCGGGCTCTGGATCGGGGGCAGCTCCAACTTGCCCTGAGGTACCTCACGGACGAGCAGAGGCAGGTGATCGTCCTCAAATTCATCGAAGGATTCGACAACGCTTCTGTGGCCCGCGTCCTTGGCCGCAGTGAGGGCGCTATCAAGTCTCTACAGCACCGGGCGCTGCACTCGCTTCGACGCGTCATGTCGGGGGAGACTCGCTGATGGCCCGGGGATTCGCCGCTGCCCTGGATGAATGCTTGGCCGCCATGAGCGCAGGCGAGAGCCTGGATGAGTGCCTGGCTCGCTACCCGCGGTATGCGGAGGAGTTGCGGACGCACCTGCCGCTGGCCCAGCGGCTGACCATGACGCCACGGCACCAGCCTCGGGCCGCTGTCCAGGAGGCAGCCTGGCAGCGCTTCCGCTCGCAGGCGAGTGATATGCGCCTAGGGCGGAGGCCGCCGCTTTCCTTCGCTTGGTTGCGTCCGCTGGCGATCGCGGCCGTCTTGGTGCTGGCCGTCCTGGGTGTCGCGGGCGGCGGCGCCTACGCATCGCAGGACGCTCTCCCCGATAGTCCTCTCTATCGCGTCAAGCTGTTAACGGAGGATGCGCGGGTGTGGGTCACCTTCGACGATAGTCGGAAGGCGGAGCTGCTGCTCAACCAGTCCAACGAGCGCACGGATGAGGTCATGGCGATGCTGCGCGCAGGGAAGCCGATTCAGGGAAACGTCCTCAGCGCCCTGCGAGAGCGCACCGCACGGGCCGTGCGCATCCTGGAGAACCATCCGGATGAGTTGGCCTTGCTGGCACGCGTACGCGAACAATCGGCTGAGCAGGAGGACCTCTTGCTAGTGCTGTGGGGAGATATCGCGGAGTCCGCACGGGACGAGTACGCCGAGGTGGTTGCCACTCTTCACAACGTCCAACTGCGGACCAGCGGCACGCCAGGCTCCGTTAGGCCCGACGATCTTGCCGCTGGGATCATCCACATCAGGGGATCGGCCGAGCTGGTGGCAGAGGGTGTGTGGCTGTTGGGCGGCGTCGAGGTCAGGATTGATCGTCGCACGCGAGGGGACAACGAGCTTGAGCCGGGTCAGATGGTCAGAGTTGTGGCCGCCAGGGGAAGCGATGGACGGCTACTCGCGCTTGAGGTTACAGCTGTCAGCGATGGGCCGCCCGATCAGCAGTACATCGTCTCCGGCACACTGGAGGACGTTGGCGATGGCGAAGTGGTTATCGCTGGCCAGCGGATCGCCATCACCACGAGGACTCTGCTCAAGCTTCAGCTGCAGCGAGGCCAGCGAGTGGAGATAAGAGTCGATGACATCGACGGGCAGGCCGTCGCTTCCAGCGTGGAGGGATCTACAGGTGATAGGGATGAGGAGGCGTCCGCTCTGCTGGCCTACGAGGGAATCATTGAGGGCGCGGTCAGCACTGATGAGGTCAGCAACGATTGGGTGGTAGGTGGCCAGAAGTTCACCGTTACACCCAGCACCGAGATCGACGCCCGAAGCGGGGTGCTGGTCGAAGGCGCCCGCGCCCGCGTAGAGGCGGTAGTCGAGAACGGGGACGTGATCGCCAAGAGAGTAGTGATCCTGGCGGATGAGGACGACGCGGACGCGGACATCGTGCGGATTGAAGGGGTGCTGGAAGCGGGGGATGATGAGAGCTGGACTGTCAGCGGCATAGAGATAGTCGCCCCTGCCGATGTGGAAACCCCAGTAGTCGGTAGCCTTGTCACACTTGAAGGACGCCTGATAGACGGGCATCTCGTGCTGGAGAAGCTCGTCACCACCTTCACGCCCGGCCGCAGCGGGCTGGCGCTCATTCGCGGCACCATCGGGCGAATCGAAGAGAGCGGCGCCTGGCAGATCGGCCTTCTCCGTGTCGAGATACCAGATGAGGCGTTCGTGCTTGGAGAGCCGCAGGTGGGAAGCCGGGTGTTTATCTGGGGAAGCCGTGACGACGAGGATTCCCTGCAGGCTGTCTACGTCAACATCCTAAGCCGGACGCCAGTGGAACCACCGGCCTCGGAGGACTAAGCTCAACCCTATTCGACGGCTGACCGGCACTCGGCAGCATGTCACGTCGTGTTGACAAATGGTAGGCGGCTGCGTATAGTATAGCGAGCGCTCGCTATGGCGGACGGGAGCCATTATGCCGAAGCTGAAGCCGGAGGAGATCGAGAACCGAAGGCGGGAGATAATCGTAGCTGCCCGCGCTTGTTTCCTGCGCAACGGTTTCCACCAGACCACCACAGATGAGATCTGCCACGAGGCGGCGATCACGCCCGGCGGCCTCTATCATTACTTCGGCAGCAAGGAAGAGATCATAAGCGCCGTTATCGAGGATACGACGCGAGCCACGGTTGCTGACCTGACGGCAACGGCCGAAGCGTCCGGGGACATGCGCTCCGCCGTTCAGGCCCTGTCTTCTCTCTTCTTCGAGTGGGCACGCAACCCCGAGATTGATAATATAACGCGACTGCACGTGGAGATCTGGGCCGAAACGTTGCGAAATGAGAAGCTGGCCAAGATCACGCGGGGAAGCCGATCCATGCGGCGCCAGTGGCTTGAATCTCTCATCCGGAAAGCGAAATCTGAGGGAGTATACGCGGAGCAGGTTGACCCAAGAGGATTGGCCGATCTCACCATGGCGATCTTCGACGGACTGCGCCTGGGTAGATTGCTGTGGAAGGACGACTTCGACGTGGATGGCGCTCTCCAGTCGCTGCTCCTGATGCAGACCGGCCGTCTCACCAACGGAGCGAATGTTACTGCAGGCCAGAAAGAGGCACGCTCAGCGGGAGGCGCCAGAGCGCGTTAACGAACAAGAAAGGGGTCGCCCAGGCCGCCAGATAACTTCCTCCCTTTGGGCGATGGCGGCCCGGGCGGCGATATTGAGGCCGCCGTGGGATCAGCCACGGCGGCCTCTCACGTCTCGGGGGCAAGGGTGAGCCCCCTGGGGGTGCGGCGACCCCTTTTTCAAGACGCCGAAGTTAGAACCAGCCGCGGCCGGCAGGCAGGCCAAGATGAACGGAAGAGAGATGAACACCGGATGATATAGGCCGGCCGAGGCTGGAAGCTGTTTGCCTGTTCTCGAAATCATTTCATCCATATCAAGTAATTGAAATCATGAGTATTGTAGGACATGGACGGCGGCAGTCAAGAGGTTTGAGTGGAAAAGAAAGTATTATATAGCGAGCGCTCATTATACTGAGCGAGCGCTCGTTATGCCGAGAAAGCGCTCGCTATCGCTACTTTACGCCGGTGACTGCGCTCGAAGCCGTCGCAGCGCTGACTCCAGCCGCTCCAGGCTGCGTTCGCGCCCCAGGACGGCCATCGTCTCGAACAGCGGCGGCGCCGCTGTCTTGCCGGTCACCGCTACTCGGATGAGGCCGAAAAGCTCGCCGGTTTTCATCCCCAATTCCTCGGCCTGAGGCCGGATGGCACCCTCCAACGCCTCGTGCTGCCAGTGTTCGAGACTGCTGATACGCCGTACAACCGCCTGCAGAGCGGCCGCGGCTACCTCAGGGGCGCCAGCCAGCTTCTTGACCAGCAGGGTCTTCGTATCGTATTCAAGCTCTCCTTCTCGGAAGAAGAAGTCAGCCATCTCCACGGTCTCGGTCAGCAGTTTGACGCGCTCACGGATAAGAGGGATGACAGATTGGAGCATGTTACGATCTACCGACCCGCCCAGCTTCTCTTCCAAGAACGGCGCTGTGCGCTCCGCGAGCTCCTCTTCCGGCAGTTCGCGGATGTAGACGCCGTTCATCCAGGCCAGCTTGTCGAAGTTGAACACTGCGGGGCTGGCCAGCACGCGGTCCAGGCTGAAGTGGCGGACGAACGTCTCGCGGTCGATGATCTCCGTGTGATCGTCAAGAGACCAGCCGAGAAGGCCGAGGAAGTTGAACAGTGCCTCCGGTAGGAAGCCGCGGTCGCGGAAGGTCAGGACGGAGGTGTCACCGTGGCGTTTGGAGAGCTTGGCGCGGTCCGGCCCCATGATCATGGGCAAATGTGCGAAGATGGGCGGCTCCCAATCGAGAGCCCGGTAGAGGAGGACGTGCCGGGGCGTGCTGGATAGCCACTCATCGCCGCGAAGGACGTGTGTTATTTCCATCAGCTTATCGTCCACGATGTTGGCGAGATGGTACACGGGGAAACCGTCCGACTTAAGTAGCACGAAGTCGTCCAGGTTATCGTTTTCGAACACGATGTCGCCCCGGACGAGGTCGTTGAAGGCGGTCTGGCCGGTGAGGGGTGTCTTGAAGCGGACCACGCTAGGCAGCGCCTGGGAATCCAGCTTATCGCGCTCGGCTACCGGGAGGTCACGACAGTTACGGTCGTACTTGGGTGGGAGCTTGCGGCGCTGCAGCTCCTTACGCACCTCAGCTAGACGCTCCGGCGTGCAGTAGCAGCGGTAGGCGTGGCCGGCCTCGATGAGCTGGTCGGCGTAGCGGTTGTGTGTCTCCACTCGGCGGGACTGCGTGTACGGGCCGTGATCGCCGATGTCACGGCTGGGGTCGGAGGGGTCCGGCCCCTCGTCATAGTCCAGGCCTAGCCAGGCAAGCGAGTCGAAGATCGCCCTCTCTGAGCCCTCGACGTAGCGGGTGCGGTCGGTATCCTCCAGGCGCACGATGAAGGCGCCACCCTCGTGGCGGGCGAACAGCCAGTTGAAGAGGGCGGTGCGGATGTTGCCCACGTGGGGCACGCCCGTGGGGGAGGGGGCGTAGCGGACGCGTACGGACATGGCGGGGCTCATTCTAGCAAGAATGCGTGGTACGGTCACAGCGCTACGAGCATGCCTCTTGAACTAACGCCGCGTAGCCGCTACCTTGAACCTCAGCATGGACGGCGTAATCGAGGTCAATCCAGGGCGCGTCGAGACGCTGTACACCAACGGCATGGAGCTGCCGTACGTGGAGTTCGGCCAGGCGGAGCCAGCGCTAAAGCTAGTGCACGGCGGCGAGGATCATTGGTACTACAAGACGCTTCCGTTGAAGGGGTACGGGGCGGTTCTTGCAAAGTATATACGTGAGCTGGAGGCGGAAGGGAAGCGGCCGCTGCTGGCACGGTTTCGCCCCGGAGAGAACTTTTCGACTTCCTCGCACTGGGACCGCATCTACATCTACGCCACCGGCGTGACGCCCATAGGCGCGGGCAAGAAGTAGCGCTAGCGGCGAAGGTTCGCGAGCGCCTCACGCAGGTCCGTCGGCAGGGGCGACTCGAACTCCACTTGGCGGCCGCTGGACGGAAGGTCGAACGCCAGCCGCCAGGCGTGCAGGAACTGCCTGTCGATGAGCTCCGAGCGCTTTCCGTAGACTGTGTCGCCGACCACCGGATGGCCGATGGCGGCCAGGTGGACGCGGATCTGGTGGGTGCGGCCCGTGATGGGCTTCACCTCCAGCAGGGCGAAACGGTCCAACTCTTCGCGCACTCGGTACTTCGTCTCCGCCTCGCGGCCGCCGGCGACGACCGCCATCTTCTTCCGGTTCCGGGGGTGCCGTCCGATGGGCGCCTCGATAGTACCCTGAGCGGGCTGCGGGACGCCGTGTACAAGCGCCAGGTAGGTCTTGCGCACCGCACGTTCCTTGAGCTGACGTGTCAGGCCGGAGCGTGCGCGCTCGTTCTTGGCGACGACTAGCAACCCAGAGGTGTCCTTGTCCAGACGGTGGACGATCCCCGGCCGTATGGTGTCGCGCAAAGACGCCAACTCAGGCGCCAGAGCCAAGAGCGCGTTGACCAGCGTCCCGCTGGGGTGCCCCGGCGCGGGGTGTACGGTAAGCCCGGCCGGCTTATCGACGACGATGATGTCATCGTCCTGATAGATGATCGTAACTGGTATGGGCTCGGCCGCCGGCCTCGCCTCCTCAACGGGCGGCACGGTGGCTACGACACGTGCGCCGACGGCGAGACGATGGGACGGCCGCTCCCGCCGTCCGTCCACCGTGACCAGGCCATCCTCGATGAGGCGGCGGGCCTGGCTCCGGGAGAGGTCTGCAGCGAGGCGGGCGAGAAGGACATCCAGCCTCTCGCCCGGCCTATCAGCCGTCAGCTCCAGCGTCTTCACGTTCGTCTTTAGGTGGCGGCCGCTCGGCGAACAGCACGTACCCCAGCAGCAGGACAGCGATGCCGATGGTGATAGAGGAGTCTGCCACGTTAAAGGAAGGCCAGAACGGAAAATCTATGAAGTCGGTCACTCTCCCCAGGCGAACGCGGTCCACCAGGTTGCCGATAGCGCCGCCCAGCATCATCCCAATGGCGATGGGCGCTACCAGGTGATCGAAGGGCGGGTAGCGATAGTACAGATAGATCGCGGCCATGCCGATGACGGTGGTGACGATGAGGAAGCCGGTCTGATCCTTCAGTATGCCGAAGGCGGCGCCGGTGTTAGTGACATGATGTAGCCGGATGGGCCATCCGTCCGGCCAGGTCTCACCGCGGTCCATGAACGTACGGACGAGCCCCTTGGTGGCTTGGTCCAGCGCTATGATGATGACGGCGGCGCCGAGGAAGAGGGCGCGCGGTAACCAGGTGGTGGTGGACGCGTTCATCGCTTCGGCTGTGCGCATCGCTCCGATGATAGCACGGTGGATTCGGTAGATCGTAACAGGGTGCGGGTACGCACAGGTTTGACGCCAGCTATGGGCGGTTGCTATCCTCAATCTGACCGGCCAAGCTTTAGAAAGGCATCCGCAGTTGGCATTAGGCACATACGAGGCGACCCCTGGAAGGAGGAGCGCTACTCGTGACGACCGCATCGGCGATCCCGCTGTCTCTTGACGATCCGGTCAACGTTGCCATCCTCGCCGTCTCCGAGGACAAACTGGAGGGGTTTCAGCGGGATCCATTCGGCGAGATCTCACAGCGGTCGGGCATCGACCTGGACGTGGTAGTCAATCGAATTCGAGCCCTTCTGCAGGCGGGCACCGTCCGTAGGGTTCGCCAGACCCTGCTTCCGACGAACCTGGCTCAGGGCGCTTTAGTCGCCTGGCAGATACCCTCGGACAGGCTACAGGCCGCTTTCGATTTCATGTTCCAGCAGGACCCGTTCAGCGGGCACGTTGTGACCCGCAGCACGGATGTCGTCACGCCTGGTTCGAATTACAAGCTCTGGACGACGATTAAGGTGCCTCAAGGGTATTCGATGGAGAAGCATGCTGACTATCTGGCGGAGCAGGTCGGGGCGGAGAGTTACCATCTGATGCCGGCGAAGGCGCTATTCGCCCTGGGGGTCGGCCACACGCGACGCCGCGGTATGGAGCCGGGCAGCAAATCTGACGCTCTCGCTGAGGCAGCCTACACCGAGGTCATCGAGCTGAGCGAGCTTGAGTGGCGAGCGTTAATCGCCATGAAACGTGAGTTTTCGCCTGAAGAGATCGTGCCCAACATCTGGCACTCTCGTGCCCAGGAAGCGGGACTGTCGCTGTCCACGTTCTGCGAGGTAGCCTTGTCGCTGAGCCGACGCAAGGCGATCGGCCGCTTCTCCACGTTTCTCGAGCACGTGAAGCCTGCCGCTGACGGGCAACGAGTCACCCGCTACAACGCCCTGTTCCACTGGGCAGTGCCGCTTGGGAGAGAGATCGAAGCGGGCCGGGAGGTGGGCCGGCACCACATCCTGACGCACTGTTACTGGCGGGACGCCGGGCCGGAGTTCCAGAGCGTGAACATCATGGCGGTGGCGCACGGCACGGATAAGGCGCGGCTCCTGGAGCACAAGGCGGCGATCGACGAACACCTGAAGTCCGTCGGGATCCCGGTCAGCTATACGAACCTGTTTTGGGGAGGCCGCAGCGAGATCAAGCCCTCTGAGATCTCGCCCTTCGTGTACCGTGAGTGGTGTGAGAGAGCAGGGCTT
>JADFKX010000208.1 GCA_022564695.1 Chloroflexota bacterium
TCTCATGCCCACGTCAAAGGAAACGCGAGTCCGCAGCGAAGGTTTCTCGAACAGAAGCGCCAGCGTCTTCCCCGCCAACAGCCTTCGGCTGTCACTCTCACCGGATCGCATCGCCTCCTTCGACGCCTGCCCCGTCCGCTTTGCGGACTCCGATGCTACGCTCGGAGAGCCTGCCTGCCGTTGGGGAACGGGCCGGAGCTCCTCCTTCAGCGCCCGCGCCTTCTCCAGCACGTGCGACAGCTCCTCCGGCGAAAGATCAGCGATAGATAGCAGGTCGCGCCCGCGCACAGCTATACCTCCGGATGTAGGTCAGAGCACCAGCCCTGCCCCGGCGACATTGTAGGGGCGACCTTTAAGGTCGCCCGCCTCAGGCCTGCCCGTCTGCCTACCGCGTGCCCGCCTCGGGAGGGGCAGGTAGGCTATAGCAGGATCGGCAACCCAAGTATAGCATCCGCCTTCTGCCGGCCGCCCCGCCGATGTAGGGCGTAGCATGCTGCGTCCGCTGGAGGCCCCGCTCGCCGCCCGCGACCGTGAATTGGCCAACGGACGAGCCTAGATAGGAATCCTTCGGTTATATCGATGGTTGACATTTTATCTATCAATGGATACACTTATGTCAGCACGGGCGGGCCCGGCTTCGCCCTGCGGCTCTAGTGCCGGCAAACCTTTTGTCGCCTAGGGGAGGCGCCACCAGACGATCCGCCTCCGCGCGGGTCACTATCTCGGGCGAGTAGGGATACCTGGCGCCTCCCATCAGATCGGAATCGCACTCCCTCCCATCGCGATCGCCGCACCGTCTCGGCAGAGCCACCGCCCGTGTGAGGTAGAGGCGCTCCGTGCTTCAACACAACGCATCCCGCAGACGAGGCTCGGAGCGCCTCTCCACGTCTCCCACACCATCCCCGGCGGATATGTGCCCCAGCTGTGGTAATCTGTGGCCGACATGTACCATAGCCCTTGCACTACCGCGGCGGGCCACGTAACAAGGGAAACGCAATGAAGACGCAGCCGCTATCGGCGCTGAAGACCGAATTTCTATGCGAGATCAGCGTGGACCTAGAAGAAGCGCAGCCCATCGGGCTGGCGCCGCACGGCAACCGTCAGATCGTCTACGTTAAGGGCGGCACCGTCGAAGGCCCCAAGATCAAGGCTGAGCTGCTCCCCGGCGGCGGCGATTGGTTCCTCATCCGTCCCGACGGCGTAGGCGAGCTGGACGTCCGGGCCACCCTGCGCACCGACGACGGCCATCTCATCTACTCCTACTATCGCGGCATTATCGACGCCACCCCTGACGTCTTTCAGCGCGTGCTCGCAGGTGAGGCTGTCGATCCGTCCGATTATTACTTCCGCATCGCCCCCTTCTACGAGACCGGATCGGAGAAGTACGCCTGGCTGAACCGCATCGTCGCCGTTGGCGTCGGGAGGATGGCCCCCCACTGGGTCGGCTACAGCATCTACGCCATCCTTTGACCGCCCTGTCCCCCGTCCCTCCATGCTGTAATATAGCGTCCATACGTCGCCTCGTAGCAAGAAGGGCCACACCATGACCGCCAGCATGCAAGGCAAGACCGTCCTCATCACCGGCGCCAACTCCGGCATCGGCAAGGAGACCGCCGTCGCCCTCGCCCGCGCCGGCGCCACCGTCGTCTTCACCTCTCGCGATCCCCAGAAGGGCGAGCAGGCCGCCGCCGACATCCGCCAGCGCTCCGGCGCCGATGTTGCCCTCATGCCCCTGGACCTCGCCTCCTTCCCCTCCATCCGCGCCCTCGCCGACGCCTTCCTCCAGCGCTATGATCAGCTTCACGTCCTCATCAACAACGCCGGCCTCATCCTCACCGAACGCACGGAGACCGAGCAGGGCTTCGAGACCACCTTCGGCGTCAACCACCTCGGCCACTTCCTCCTCACCCAGCTCCTCCTCGACCGCATCAAGGCCAGCGCCCCCGCCCGCATCGTCAACGTCGCCTCCGCCGCCCACCGCTTCGCCCGTAGCGGCCTCGACTTCGACGACCTCCAACTCACCAACAGCTATGGTGGTATGCAGGCGTACGGCCGCTCCAAGCTCGCCAACATCTACTTCACTCGTGAGCTCGCCCGACGGCTCGAAGGCAGCGGCGTCACCGTCAACGCCCTCCACCCCGGCGGCGTCAACACCGGCTTCTCCCACGATGGTGACGTCAGAGCGCCGTTCTCCTGGCTCTTCACCCTCGCCAAGCCCTTCCTCCGCTCGCCGGAGAAGGGCGCCCAGACCTCCATCTACCTCGCCTCAGCCCCCGAGCTAGAAGGCGTCACCGGCAAGTACTTCGCGGACTCCAAGGAGACGCATCCCACCCGCATCGCCCAGGACGACGAAACCGCCCGCCGCCTCTGGACCACCAGCGAGGAGTTGATCGCCCAGGCAAGCGGCTGACGCCCTACCCGCTTACGTTGTTGCCGATGTAGCGGCGACCTTCAGGTCGCCATCCTCAGCCTCTGCACAGCCTGTCACCCTGGGCACAGCGAAGAATCTCGTAGATCGCCCAGGACGACCAAGCCGCCCGCCGCGTCTGGATCGCCAGCGGAGCGTTGACACCCGCCCAGCCCGGGCGCCTACTGAACCGGTTCCAGGATGACGACTGGTATCTCGCGCTGGGTGCGCGTCTGGTAGTCGTTGTAAGGCGGATAGATCTCGGCCATCTGCTGCCAGAGAGCGCCGCGTTCCTCCGGCGTGGCGGTTCGGGCGGTGGCGTCATAGACATCGGTGGCGACGCGGATAGACACGTTCGGGTCCGCGACGAGGTTCAGATACCAGTCGGGGTGCTCAGGCGAGCCACCGCGCGAGGCGATGACCACGAAGCCGCCATCCGTCTTGGAGTAGATGAGCGGCACGGTGTGTGCCTCTCCGGTTCTGCGTCCGCTCGCGGCTAGAAGCAGTGTGGGGATGGGCCCGGGACCACCGGCGATGGCGGAATCCCACATGTGGCCGTCGGTGCCACCGCTCTCGAGGTAGAGGGTGACGTGGTTTTTGACCCAGTCAGGGAGATGAGTGGGAACGGAAAATTCAGGCATCCGGTGCTTCCTTTCAGTCGGCGAACCTCTTCCGATCTCATTATCGATACTTGATCGTCGCACATAGAGGTTCGTGCTACAAGGCAGCATGAATCGCGCCAGGCGCTCCATCTTGTCCTCGATGGCCTTTTGGTTGAACGCCAGCACATAGGGCATGAAGACGGCGTTGGTGAGCCCGTGGTGGGTGTCGAAGACGGCGCCGACGGGGTGGCTCAACGAATGGATGGCGCCGAGGCCCTTCTGGAACGCCGTCGCCCCCATGGCGGCGGCGGCCATCATGTGGG
>JADFKX010000209.1 GCA_022564695.1 Chloroflexota bacterium
TGGGTGCGGATGCCGCGCTCGCAGAGGATAACGTCGCGGTTGCCGTGGGAGAGGATGTACTCGGCGGCCAGGAGCCACTCCTCGATGGTGGCCCACATGCCGCGCTTGAGGAGCACGGGCTTGTGGGCCTTGCCCACCTCATCCAGGAGGGAGAAGTTCTGCATGTTGCGGCTGCCTATCTGGAGGATGTCCGCGAAGCGGGCGACGACCTCCACATCGCGGGCGTCCATCACTTCAGTGACGATGGGGAGGCCGGTCTCGGCACGGGCGGCCGCGAGAATCTTGAGCCCCTTTTCGCCGTGGCCGCGGAAGGCGTAGGGGCTGGTGCGGGGCTTGTAGGCGCCGCCTCTGAGCAGTTGGGCGCCGGCCGCCTTCACCGCCCGCGCCGTCTCTATCATGTTCTCTTCCGTGTCCACTGAACAGGGGCCGGCCATGGTCACCAGCCGGCCGCCGCCGATCTCCACCGGCCCGACCTTGACGACGGTATCATCCTCCTTGACCTCGCGGCTGGCGAGCTTGAACGGCTTGCTGACGCGGACGACGGAGTCGACGCCATCGAGGACGGAGAACTCGTCGATCAGCTCCGGGTAGACGGCGCCGAGCACGGCGATGACGCTGCGCTCCACCCCCTTGATTAAGTGGTCCTTGAACCCCAGCTCTCTTATGTGTTTTTGGATAGCCAGTACCGCGGCCTCTGTGGCCTCCGTTTTCATCACGATGATCATGTTGATGGTCTCCTTCCCTGAAGTCATAACGTCAAGCTGCTGGTGGCTAGCCGGACGGGCTCTCGAAGTCTGGCCTGAGTACCCTGGCGCCGTGGAGATAGACGTGGACTATTTCGCTGGCCTTCTTCTCCGTGTTGACGTGGAGGAGGATGCGGAGACACATGAGAAGGGAGCCCGGTACTTGCATCTCATGTCCGCAGAGAAGGGCCACGTCAGTCCAGCCCATCTGTCTGGCGGCCAGGGCGGGGAACTCGGCGTTGAGATCAGAGCTGCTGGTGAAGAAGGCGGAGGCTATATCTTCGGAGTCAAGCCCGTTCGCTTCCGCCATGGCTTGAAGGAGCTCCGCAGTGGCCTCAAGGATCGCCTCACGGGTGTTGGCCTTGACAGTGGTTGCGCCCCTGACACCTCGAGTCAGCATTCCGATATCGCCGAGGCCCGGTCCCGACTTGTCGGGGCGCGGGCCAGGCCGCTAGCTGGGGCCAAATACTCCGGCCTGAGAGCCGCCACCATATGCACGGCCGGACGACTCCGACTGTAGTCGAAGCCGAGCGGCCCTAACGGGCAGCTCTCCGCCGGCCGGTAACCACCTCCGCATAGCGCTTAACCTTCCCTACTGTCTGGGACGGATCGGAACGGTCGATCTCGTCAACGATAGCACTACCGATAACGGCGGCTTCCGCGATACGGCCCACCGCACGGAAGTGCTTGGGCTTAGATATACCAAATCCTACGGCGATTGGCAAGGCGGTGTGAGCGCGTACCCGATTAACGAACGAGGATAGCGCCTTCGGCAGCTCCTCGCGCGCGCCGGTCACGCCCGTCACGCTGACGCAGTAGACGAACCCGGACGCGAGCCCGGCGACGAGCTCGATCCGCTCATCGGTGCTGGTGGGAGCGAGGAGGTATATCAGGTCGAGGCCGTTCCGGTGGCAGGCGTCCCTTAAGGGGTGCGACTCTTCCGGCGGCAGATCGACGACGATGAGGCCATCAGCGCCAACCTGGGCAGCGTCGTGGCAGAAGTCCTCAAGGCCGTAGGCGAGGAGGGGGTTGTAGTAGCCCATGAAGATCAGCGGCACGGTGACGCCCTGCGCCCGCAGCTTGCCAGCCACCTCCAGGCATACGCCCGGCGTGACGCCCTGGAGGAGCGCCTGATGCGACGAGCGCTGAATGCTGGGCCCCTCAGCCAAGGGGTCTGAGAAGGGAACACCCAGCTCGACGATGTCGGCGCCGCCCTCGATGAGGGCGGGTACGAGGCGCAGTGTGTCTTCCACGCTGGGATGGCCGACGGTGAGGAAGGCGACGAGGCCGGTTCGACGCTCTGCCCGCAGACGGGCGAAGGTATCGTCAATGCGGCTCACGTGGCCACTCCCGAGACGCCTAAGATGAAGGCGGCAAGGTTGAACAAGAAGTGACCGCCAATTGGGGCGAATAGCGAGCCGGTATAGTGGTAGGACCAGGCGAACAGCATGCCTATCATGCCGATGGCCGGGAGCAGCGGCAGGCTGGACAGCCCGGTAAAGTGAGCTAGCGCAAATAGGAGGCCGCTGGCTAAAGCTGCTCCCAGCAGTCCCCAGCGACCCCGCAGCCCACCAAACAGGAAGCCCCGAAAGAACGTTTCTTCCATAATCGGCGCCAGTCCAAGAGAGAGGAAACCCAACAGCACGATGAGGAGAGTTGAGTCGAACAGTTCGTCCGACACGTTCCCCTCAACGTCCGCCCCCACCGCCGACGCGATCCCCGCGTTCACGAGGAGAAGAGTGAAGGCCGCAAAAAATATCGGCACGGGAAACCAGTAGCCGCCTCGCTTCGGAGGCCGGAACCCGAGCGCCGACCAGCGAAGGTTGTACTTTCGGACGGTGAACAGGGCCACGGCGAGAAGAAGCACAACTTCCAAAAGGAAGCCGGCACCGATAGTCACGGCTGTGAGTGACTCATCGTCATCATCTATGTCGCCGCCGGTCACGATGCCGATAACGATGATGATCGGAATCAATACGACGATGACGGACCCGACTACGACGGCGATCGCCATCGCCATGTCCGCGTAGCCCCAGGGGGTGCGATCCTTGGGCGTAGCGGCTTCGTCGATCGGTGCGGCGGGGAGCTGGAGCGTGGCGCCACAGTTCGCGCAGAACCGAACGGCAACCGACGGCAGACGGTGGCCACATTGCGTGCAATACTTCGGCGCCTGAGGCCCTGTATCCGCAACATGCTCGATTGCCATATTCTCAGTCTAAGGGGAACAGGTGAGGCGGAACAAGGAACCAGTGCCGCAGCAGGAGGAGTTCCTGCTGCGGCCGGGGGAGCTGCGGTCGCTGTTCCCGGGGCTGGAGGTGCTGGCGTATCGCGAGGGGGTCGTGGAGAGGGAGAGCGAGCGGGGGACGAAGGCGGTGGCGGGGCTGGTGGCGCGAAAAGCCGCATCGCACGGAGCCGTAAGTTAAAATGACGGCGGGCTACAGGTTTTTGGGGGTTCGTGAGCCAGGCGATGGCAACGGCGGCGACACGTAGGATTGAAGCCAAAAGGACGTGTGGCAGCCTAAAGCCTGCCTGCTCCTCCTGAGGCGGGGCCGCCGTCAGGCGGGGCTCC
>JADFKX010000210.1 GCA_022564695.1 Chloroflexota bacterium
TTGGGCCTGCACGAACCCCGATTGCGGGTACAATCTCAAGATCCGCAACGGGGATCTGTACATCGACGAGCCGATAACTGACGGCGCGATGCACACCCCGCGAATCCGCGCCTAGGCACCAGCGCGCTACGAAGCTCTCATCGCCGGGAGCGCTTCCTTTCCCCATGTGGGTAGACTGCCCGCGGCTATCCTGAGCCGCTGTTCCCGATGAGGCCGTATATGTGATGGGGACTGTAACTTGCCAAGCAGATGGACGTATCCATACCAGATGGGCGCAGCGTAATAAGCAGGTGGAGAAAGGCAGTCTTGTTACCGAAGAAGGCGGCGGAAGGCGCGCCGGAGGTCGTATACCGCGGGGGATAGGTCTCTGGGTTGTCTTCGACATGAAGTTGTAGCGCTGGTTGCTCCTCCCGGCGTTGGCCCCGCCAGCGGCCAGCCTTCCCGTACCCCGATCAGACTGCTAGAATCGGTGGCAATGTATTGGCCGACCGGCGACAACGCCTAACAACAACGGGATCCGAATAAACGATGGACCAGCCCCTCCCGATAGCTAGACGCCACCCCATAGCTACCACCTTCGGGCTCCGTGACTTCCTGCCTTCTTTCGCCGTTCTCTGGCAGCGGCGGGAACTCCTCTGGAGCATGACCGGACGCAACATACGCAGCCAGTACAAGCAGTCCATCCTGGGCTACGCCTGGATCTTCGTCAACCCCCTCATGCAGATACTGGTTCTCACTTTCGTCTTCTCCACCATCCTTCGCATCGGCGAAGGTATTATCCCCTACCCGTTCCCATTGTTTCTGTTCGTCGCCCTGCTGCCCTGGATGTTCTTCTCCAACGCCGTCGCCTCCGCCACCGATAGCATCGTGGGCTCAGCCAGCCTGGTGACCAAGGTCTACTTTCCCAGGGAGATACTGGTCGTGGCCACGGTGCTCTCCAAGGTCGTGGACCTGTTGCTGGGGGTACTGATCCTGCTAGGGCTTATGGTCATCTATAGTGAATACCCATCCTGGACGTTGGCCTGGGTGCCCGCCATCTTCGCCATGCAACTCTTGTTTACGGTGGGAATAGCGCTCCCCCTGGCCGCTCTCAACCTCTTCTTCCACGACGTTCGCTACCTGGTAGGGGTGGTCCTGCTGATCTGGTTCTACATGACGCCCGTCCTGTATCCCGTGGAGATCGTGCCGGATAAATACAAGATATTCTTCGAACTCAACCCCCTCGCCCTGGTTGTCAACGCCTACCGACGGGTGCTGCTGGACGGGACCAGCCTTGGCGTAGAGCGTTTTCTAGTAGGCATGGGTGCGGCGCTATTGACGTTTCTGGTGGGGTATTATCTGTTCAAGCGCATGGAGGCCGGATTTGCCGATAGGATCTGACCCGCCCGGCATCGAATTCACGCAGGTGAGCAAGCGATTCCAGCTCCAGGAGGGACGCACTCTCAGGGAGTTCGTGCCCGCGCTGTTCCGTGGCCGCGCCTGGTCGCCACCGTTCTACGCTCTCCAGAATGTGAACTTCCGGGCAGAGCGAGGAGAGATCCTTGGCATTGTCGGCCGGAACGGCAGCGGCAAGAGCACCGTCCTCAAGCTCATAGCAGGCGTTACGGCCCCCAGCGAAGGTGAAATAATGATCTGCGGACGCGTCTCCCCGCTCATTGAGCTGGGCGCCGGCTTCCACCCAGACCTCACCGGCCGCGAAAACGTCTTCCTTAACGCCTCGATCCTGGGCATGTCCCGGAAGGAGGTCCTGTCCCGGTTCGATGCGATCATCTCCTTCGCCGAGCTGTGGGACTTCGTTGACACACCGGTGAAGCGCTACTCCTCCGGCATGTATATACGCCTCGGCTTTTCGGTCGCGGTGCACAGCGATCCGGATATCCTCCTTGTGGACGAGGTGCTAACCGTGGGCGACGCCGCCTTCCAGGAGAAGTGCCTCATCAAGATGCGGGAGTTTCAGTCCCGTGGCGTCACCATCATTGTGGTAAGCCACTCTATGGGCCTTATCCAGGACTTCTGTGAGCGAGCCCTCCTTCTGAGCGGCGGTCACCTCCTGGCCGACGGAGCGCCAGCGGAAGTGATCCATCAGTACACGGACCTGATATCCCACCCTGACGCCGCGCTGGAGACGGTTTGAAAACCGTATGGATGGGGGCCCGCCAACATGGTGAAGGCGATCTATCACCTCTCGGTGATGAGGTGGCGGCGGGGAGCGTAAGAAGGGCTTAGGGGCACCCCACTGGGTCCGGGGTGCTGGCTCGCGGTGGCTCAATGTGAGGATATTAACCGTCACGCTCATCGGGGCCGGGCTCATCCTGGCCGTCGTGCTCGCCTTGGCGGTGGCTTTAGGGTGGTTGGATGGCGGTCCCTCGGAGCCGGCGTTGGTGTCTCCCCGCAGCTCTCCCTCGCCGGTCGCTGAAGGGCCCACGCCGACGGCGTCGGCCCCTGCCCAGGCCGGTGTGACTCCCGCTCCCGAGCCCGCCGGTGAGCTTGCCCTCCTGTACACCCAGTTCGGCGAGACGGAGGACACGCTCTGGCTTGCACTTGCTTCCCAACTCCAGGAGCCTCAGGCCGTCGCGACCATCGCTCACGCTCCCTTTTGGGGCATCAGCGCATCTCTCTCTCCCGACGGTCGATGGGTGGCCTACACGGTGCTGCCACCGAACCTACCTAACCCGGAAGAGGGTTCCAGCGCCGAGGCTGAGGTTTGGCTGCTTCCTAGCGCAGGTGGCGAACCCCGGCTTCTAGCCCAAGGGGCCGACGTGCGCTTGGCCCCGATATGGTCCCCGGACAGCGGCGATCTTATGTTTCAAAGCATTGACCAGCAGCGTAACAGCTACACCCTGTTCAGCGTCAATGTAGCGGACAAGGTCTCATCGCTTTTGTTAAGCATGGAGGATGTAGCGTCAATGTTCCCTCTAGCCTACGCTTCCACGGGTGACTCCTTCTACGTCGCTCGAGTGGGGGAAGGGGGCACCGATATCTTCGCCGTAAGCGTCGCTGATGCCTCACGCCGTGAGATAGCGACTGTGGACGGCGTCGCTCGCGACTGGCAGCTCTCCCCTGATGGTGAGCGAGTGACGTTCGTCAACCAGACGGGGGAAGGAGAATGGGAGCTAAGGGTGCTGGATATGGAGGACGGTTCCCAATTCCGCCTGGAGGCTGAGGGCCTGTCTACGGACAGGGAGCTGTTCAGCCCTGTCTGGCGCGCCGGGCAAGAGCTGATCACGCTGGGCATGGCCCCTGGCGATGACGGGGCCGGGGTGCTCAACGTCTCTCTCTCCGGCGGAGCGGCGGAGCAGCTGCCGGGGCCGGAGCCGGG
>JADFKX010000211.1 GCA_022564695.1 Chloroflexota bacterium
ACTGGCGCTGCCAGGGCAAAGCCGGCCACGAAGCCCATCGACAGCAACAGGCCACGCCGCGCGGCAGCCCTGGGGTCCCCCTCTTCCAGCGCAGAGGACGCCAGACGGTAGGCAGCATACCCCCCGGCCAGAAGAAGCGTCAGCATGGACGACTCCGGCATCCCCGCCAGGAGGCTAAACGCCACGGCAGCCGCAAGCAAGGCGACGCCGCTGGCCCTGCCGTGCCGGATAATGATCTCCACCGCGTACAGCACCAGCGGCAGCACCAGGTACACGTCCAGCCAGTGGTCGTTGCTGTAGAGCATGAAGTAACCGGAGAGGATGTAGCCAGCGCCGGTAACAAGGCCCGCCGGCGCCACCATGCCCAGGCGACGGGCGAATAGGAAGGCGGCCAGCCCTCCCAGGAGGAATCGCCCCAGGAGATAGAGGTCCCACATATAGGGGCTAGAGGAGATGAGAACTGGAAGCCGCAGGGGATTGAAGACAGCCGACTGCATGTTGGCCAGGAGAGGAGCGCCGGCACCGGCGTTGGGATTCCAGAGGGGGATATCTCCGTCGCCGTAGGCCTGGCGAGACTTATCCGTCCACGGCTCGATCTGCCAGGCGGAGGCGCCCCTGTCTAGTCGGAAGTTGTCGGCCGGTTCCTCACCCTCAAAGCCATACGGGGGAGCTTGACCCATAACGCCCGCAACGTTCCCAGGGAGCATGGTCTTGCCGCCGAACACGACCTCTGGGAAGGCCAGCGCCAGAACCACCGCGAGAACCACCACGGCCACGACCAGCTCATGCCGCCCGAGGGCCTTGATCCTTTCGACAGCTGGTTTCAATAAGTTAGGCTCTCACCATCGTCGCCGCGTATCGTGGCTGCAGACTGAGAAGGATTATCCAGACCGCGCCGGTGTGGGTCAAGCGTCGGACGGGCGCGGCGGCGGCAGGCCGCCCCACCACCAAAGAAGGGCCCTGTCGACGCTTGCCCTCCCTAGTATTTCGTGTTAACTTCCTGTCGGCTTCAGTGTTACTACCAATGAACTCTGTGAAGCGGGCGTGCTTCTCTCCTGAACATGCGTAAAGGCGGGCCTCGTGATTGGTCGCCTTCCTGCAATCGCCCGCTGATTCGGAAGCGAGATCAATGCAAGCAGTGATCCTTGCCGGTGGTTTGGGGATCCGACTTCGGCCCCTTACGGACCGTATACCCAAACCAATGATCATGGTTCACGGCAAGCCATTCCTGGAGTACCAGCTTGAATTGCTGCGGCGGCACGGCATCGTGAGCGTAGTCCTCTGCATTGGCCATTTGGGCCACATCGTGAAGAACCACTTCGGAGACGGCAGCGTATTCGGCGTTGACATCCGCTACAGCGAAGACGGCCAGCGGCTGCTGGGAACGGCGGGCGCCTTGAAGCGGGCGGAGCCGCTGCTAGACGACGAGTTCTTTCTCACCTATTGTGATTCGTATCTAATCCTGGACTACGCAGCCGTCATGGCCCACTTCCAGCGCCAGGACAGACCGGCGCTCATGGTGATCTACCGAAACGATAACCGATACGATCGGAGCAACGTCGCCGCTGCCGATGGTTTCGTGACAGTGTACGACAAGGAGAAGCAAACGCCTGAAATGGTTTATATAAACTATGGAGTATCCGTCCTGCGCAAGGAGGCTCTACAGTTTATACCGCCGGGGCAGGTCTACTCCCAAGAGGAGATGTATGGGCGGCTTATCCAGGAACGCAACCTCCTGGCCTACGAGACCGATCAGCGGTTCTATGAGGTGGGTTCACCGGATGGGCTAGCGGAATTCAGCCGCCTCGTCGCATCAGGAGTGACAATCAAATGATCATTACACGCGCACCCCTTCGACTGCCGCTGGGTGGTGGCGGCACCGACCTGCCCGCTTTCTACAGTCGCTACGGCGGCCACTTCGTTAGCGCCACCATCAATAAGTACGTGTACATCCTTATCAACCCCCGCTTCGAAGACAGCATCCGCATCAGCTACTCCAAGACGGAGATCGTGGACACAGTGGACGAAATCGAACACCCCATCGTCCGCGAAGCGATGCGCCTCGTCGGGGTGGACCGGGGCGTGGAGATCGTCTCCGTTGCTGACATGCCGGCCAACACGGGCTTGGGCAGCTCGGGAACCTTTACCGTGGCCCTCCTTCACGCGCTGCACACCCTCAAGCGGGAGCAGCTTCCGCCCCAAGACCTAGCTGAGGAAGCCTTCCACATCGAGGCGGAGATCCTGGGCGAGCCCGTGGGCAAGCAGGACCAGTACATCGCCGCCATCGGCGGCATCTGCTCCATGGAGATCGACAAGCAAGGCCATGTCCGGGTCAAACCGCTTTCTGCAACCCATGCGCTGGCGCAGGAGTTCGAGAATAGCGTGCTTCTGTTCTATACAGGTCTCCAGCGCCGGGCCAGCGATGTCCTTTCCGGCCAGAACGCGGCGTTGACCGCCGGAGCTCCCACGGTTACAGAGTCGCTCACCCTGATCAAGGAGCTGGGGCATCAGTCCTGGGAAGCGCTGGAGAACGGCGATCTGAACCGCTTTGGTGAGATCCTGCACCTGCACTGGGAGGCAAAACGGCGCATGTCGGACAAGATCTCGGGCAGCCAGATCGATAACTGGTATAACATCGCCCGCGAGAACGGGGCGACGGGAGGTAAAATCGTCGGCGCCGGCGGCGGCGGATTCCTGATGCTGTATTGCGAAAACGGCGTCAAACCGAACCTGCGGGAGGCGATGACGCAACAAGGGCTGCACGAGATGCCCTATCACATTGACTTCGAGGGTTCCAAGGTCATCATCAACTTCTAGCCTGCCTTGTGGAGAGCATAGATGGACAGTAAGACCTTTATCGAGGACTACTTCCAGGCAATGGATGAGGTCAACCGCACCCTTTCGCGAAGCGATATTGCCCGGGCCATCGATCTTCTGTACGAGGCCTGGGAGAGGGACGGCACCATCTACACGATAGGCAACGGCGGCTCCGCTTCCACCGCCACGCATTTCGCCAGCGACCTGGCGAAGTACACCTGGGTTCCGGACAAGAAACGGGTGCGGGCCATAAGCCTCGTCGACAACATCCCGCTGGTAAGCGCCCTCACCAATGACCAGGGGTTCCAGAGCATTTTCGTAGAGCAGCTCCGTCCCTCATTAGACACGAACGACGTGGTCGTGGGCCTATCCGTTCATGGAGGGTCAGGGTCTGACGAGGCGGGTCCCTGGTCCCAGAACCTCGTCCAGGCGATGGCCCTTGCCAAGGAGCGGGGCGCGAGTA
>JADFKX010000044.1 GCA_022564695.1 Chloroflexota bacterium
CGCCTCCAACTCCCCCGCCCGCGAATACGCCAAACGGCCCAAAACGGAAAACACACTCCCCATCAATCAAACCCCATACCTGGCCCCGCCCCCTCCATCAATCCCCAGATACAAAATACCGTTTGATCGTTCGTACCCTTGACCCTCCGCCCTCCCCTCCCGCACCATAGGCTCACCATGCGCATGTCCCAACTCTTCGGCAAGACCCTCCGCCAACCCCCCGCAGAGGCGGAGACCACCTCCCACCAGCTCCTCCTCCGCGCTGGCCTCATCCACCAGGTCGCCGCCGGCGTCTACGCCCTCCTCCCCCTCGCCTGGCGCGCCCTCCAGAACGTCGAACGCATCATCCGCGAAGAGATGGACGCCGCCGGCGGCCAGGAGCTCATGATGCCCGCCATCCACCCCATCGAGATCTGGCAGGCCTCCGGCCGCGACCAGACCATGAAGGACATCCTCTTCCGCTTCTCCGACAAGCGCAACCGCGAGTTCATCCTCGGCCCCACCCACGAAGAGGTCATCGTCGAGCTGTTCAAGCGCAACGTCCACTCCTACCGCGACCTCCCCCTCCTCGTCTACCAGATACAGCAGAAGTTCCGCGACGAACCCCGCCCCCGCGGCGGCCTCATCCGCCTCCGCCAGTTCACCATGAAAGACCTCTACTCCTTCGACACTGACTTCGAAGGCCTCGACGTCTCCTACCGCAAGATGTACGAGGCCTACACCCGCATCTTCGAGCGCTGCGGCGTCCCCACGGTGCCCGCCCTCGCCGACTCCGGCGCCATGGGCGGCCGTGACACCCACGAGTTCATCTACCTCACCCAATACGGCGAAGACACCTGCCTCCTCTGCCCCAAGTGCGGCTACGCCGCCAACGCGGAGGTCGCCGCCTTCGTCAAGGAGCCCACCCGTCCGCCTCAGACGGTCGAGGAGCCCAAGCCGGTCGAGGAGATACCCACCCCCGGCCTCTACACCATCCAGGCCCTCGCCGACCACCTCGGCCTCCCCACCTCCAAGACCTGCAAGGCCGTATTCTACTCCGCGGATGGCGAACCCGTATTCGTCGCAATTCGCGGCGACATGGACGTGAACGAGTCGAAGCTCCGTCATGCCTTGGGCGCCACCGACCTCCACTACATGAGCGAGGATGAGGTGGCCGCCGCCGGCTTCGTCCCCGGCTCCGCCGGCGCCGTCGGCCTCAATGAGCGCCTGCCCGCCGCCCGGCGGGTTCGCATCATCGCCGATGACCTCCTGCCGCAGGAAGTCAACCTGGTCGCCGGCGCCAACAAACCGGACGCCCACCTGCTGAACGTCAACTACGGCCGCGACTGGCAGGCGGACACCGTCGCAGATATCGCCCTTGCGGGGGAAGGCTCACTCTGCGCCGCGCCCAGCGATGGGGAATCCCAGTGCCGCACACCCATGGACCTGCGACGCGGCATAGAGATGGGCCAGGTCTTCAAGCTGGGTACCTTCTACGCGGAGAAGCTGGGCGCCACCTACCTGGACGCCGAGGGCAAGCAGCGCCCCGCCGTAATGGGCAGCTACGGAATCGGCACTGAGCGCCTGCTAGCCGCCATTATCGAAGCCAACCACGACGAGCGAGGAATCATCTGGCCCGCCGAGATCGCCCCCTTCCAGGTTCATCTCGTCGCTCTCCAGTCGAAGCGGCAGGAGGTGCATTCCGCCGCCGAGGAGCTGTACGACAGCCTCCAGTCGAACGGGCTCGCCGTGCTTTACGACGACCGTGAGGAGACACCCGGCGTCAAGTTCAACGACGCCGACCTACTGGGCACGCCGCTGCGCGTCACAGTCAGCCCCAGAACCCTGGAGAAGGGATCGCTGGAGGTCAAGCGCCGCTCTGAGAAAGAGAGCGAGTTGGTGCCGCTGGATGGCGCGCTGTCCCTGATTAAAGCAGCGATTAGCCGTTAATCCTACCCCAATTACTGCTTGCGATGTCTCCCTGAAAGTGCTATAGTTTTGTTCGGAATAGCGCTCTTTGTGTGAGTGGGTGGTGACCCACTTTTTTTTGGCCCCGCGAACAGCGGTTGAGGGAGGTCGATCAGGCCGTGAAGAGCGAGTTTATGATAGCGATCACGCAACTCGCTGCGGAGAAAAACCTGCCCAGGGAGGTTATCCTGGAGGCCATGGAGGCTGCCCTCGTCTCCGCCTACAAGAAAGACAGTGACCTCCAAGGCAACATAGTCGTACGCATCGACCGTGAGACCGGCGAACATCGCGTCTTCCAAGAGCAAACGGTGGTGGCCGAGATAGAAGATGACCAGGCCGATATCTCCATCCAAGACGCCAAGAAGATCAAACCGGACGCCACCATTGACGATGTCATCTCCACAGAAGTGCATCCATCCCACGCCGGCCGCATCGCCGCTCAGACGGCCAAGCAAGTCGTCCTCCAGCGCCTGCGGGAGGCGGAGCGGGAGATGGTGTTCGAGGAGTTCTCGAACCGCGAAGGGGACATCGTGTCCGGCCTCGTCCAGCGGATCGAACCAAATCACATCGTAGTCGACCTTGGCAAGACGGAGGCGATCTTGCCGGTGCCGGAGCAAGTTCGGACGGAGCACTACCGGCCCGGCCAGCGACAGAAATTCTACCTGTTAGAAGTGCACCGCTCCATGAGAGGCCCCCAGCTCATCCTCTCTCGCACGCACAAGAACCTCCTTCGACGCCTGTTCGAGCTTGAGGTACCCGAGATACACAAAGGCGTAGTGGAGATCAGATCCATCGCCCGCGAGGCCGGATATCGCAGTAAGGTCGCCGTGACCGCCCAGCAGGAAGGTGTCGACCCTGTCGGCTCCTGCGTTGGCCTGCGCGGCATCCGCATCCAGAACATCGTGAACGAACTCAGCGGCGAGCGGATCGACGTCGTCCAGTGGGACCAGGACCCGACCCGCTGCGTCGCCAACGCGCTCAGCCCGGCCCAGGTACTCAGCGTACAGGTCGACGAGGAGAGCAACACGGCCTCCGTAGTCGTTCCTGACCGTCAGCTCTCCCTGGCGATCGGCAGAGAGGGCCAGAACGCACGCTTGGCGGCAAAGTTGACTGGCTGGCGAATCGACATCAAGCCGGAATCCGCCATGCCGGAGGTGCTGGTAGCCCCTCCGCCCGCTACTCAACCGTCAGCTCCTCCGCCACCGGAGTCAACCGCGCCGGAGCGTGCGGAACAGCCCTGGGCGGAAGCCATCGCGGAAGAGAAGCCGACGACGAAGGAGCCTGCGGCAGAGCCTGTCGCGGTGTCAGAGGAAGCTACGCCTGCGACCGCGGCTGCCCCGGGGGCTATCCGCTTCGCAGAGGAGGTCATGCCCGCCCCCGCGAACGCCGACGACGGCAAGAAGCGAAAGAAGGCTAAGAAGACCAAGAAGGCCGCCAAGACCGGGGAGACGACGGCAAAGGCGAAGAAGGCCAAGCGTGTCCGACGCCCCGTCGTCGACGAAGATGACGAATTCGAAGAGTTTGATGCCTGACCTGATGAGTTCAGTGAAACAGCAGCCCCGGCCAAGGCACATACCACAGCGCACCTGTGTCAGTTGCGGTTCAACCACTGCCAAGCGGGAGCTGATCCGCCTGGTACGCGCCCCCAGCGGCGTGGTGGAGCCCGACCCGACCGGGAAGCGGCCGGGCCGTGGCGCCTACCTCTGCGGAAACCCCGAATGCTGGAACCGCGCCGTTAGGAAGGGGCGGCTGGAGAACGCGCTTCGGGCTACGATCTCTAGCGATGCCCGTGAGGCCCTACTCCAGTACGGAGCGGAGCGCCTGAGATCCGAGGCTTCATGAGCGCTCAACAGGCAGCCAACACCCCGGAGACGGGCGCATCGGCTAAAACGATCGGTGTCCCTGCCACCGTGGTCGTCCGCGACCTCGCCAAACTGCTGAACACGTCTGCGATAGAGGTAATCAAGGAGCTCATGAAGAACGGCGTCATGGCCTCCATCAACCAGAGCGTGGACTACGACGCGGCCGCAAAGGTGGCCAGCGGGCTAGGATTCGAGCCTCACGTCCAGGCAGAGGAAAAGGTCACCGTCAAGCGCAAAGAAATCGAGGAGGACGCCAGTAAGCTAAAGCCTAGGGCACCCGTCGTCACCGTTATGGGCCACGTAGACCACGGAAAGACCAGCATTCTGGACGCCATTCGTGAGACTAACGTAACGGAAAAGGAGGCCGGTGGCATCACCCAGCACATCGGCGCCTACCAGGTAGAGATTGAGGGCAAGAAGATCACCTTCGTGGACACGCCGGGGCACGAGGCGTTCACGGCCATGCGCGCACGCGGCGCGAGGGCCACTGACATCGCCGTGCTGGTTGTGGCTGCGGACGATGGCGTGATGCCCCAGACGCTGGAGGCGATCGACCACGCCAAGGCCGCTGACGTGCCCATAATAGTCGCCATCAACAAGATCGACCTGCCGGACGCCAACCCAGACCGCGCCAAGCAGCAACTGTCGGAGCGCGATGTCATAATCGAAGAATGGGGAGGCGATGTCATCGCAGTGCCCGTATCGGCTAAGACAGGCGCAGGGCTGAAGGACCTGCTGGAGCACATCCTTCTGGTCGCAGAAGTATCTGAACTCAAGGCGGACCCGGACCGTCCAGCCGAAGGCGCCATTATCGAGTCGGAGCTAGACCCCTCCCGCGGCCCAATGGCCACCATCATCGTACGGACGGGGACGCTCAAGATTGGCGATACTGTCATCGCCGGCCACACCTGGGGCCGCGTCAAGGCGATGTTCGATGAGAAAGGTCAGCGACTTAAGACCGCGGGGCCCGCTACGCCGGTTAAGATCATGGGCTTGTCCGAGGTCCCCCACGCCGGTGACACCATCACAGCCGTCAAAGACGAGCGCACCGCCCGCGAGGTGATGGAAGCGCGGGAACGGGAGCGCACGGCCGCTGCCCAGCACACCAGTACGCTGGAGGCGTTCTCCGATGACATCTCCGCTGGCCGAGCGAAAGAGCTGGGCATCGTCATTAAGGCCGATGTCCAGGGCACCCTGGAGGCCGTTCAGCAAGCGCTGGAAGGGTTAAGCTCGGACCGCGCTCGCGTAAAGGTGCTGCACACCGCAACAGGGAAGATCAGCGAGTCCGACGTCATGCTCGCTCGCGCCTCAGAGGGCATCGTCGTCGGTTTCAACGTCCGTTCAGAGCCCGGCGCAGTTCGAATCTCGAAGGCGGAAAGCGTGGACATCCGCCACTACGACATCATCTACAAGCTCACCGAGGACATCGAGAACGCCCTGAAGGGCATCATGGAACCCATCATCGAGGAGGTCGTGGACGGCCACGCTGAGGTACGGGCGATATTCCGTGTCCGCGGCAGCCGCATCGCCGGGTGTATGGTGACAGACGGCATCGTTCGTCGCAACTCCCAGGCACGAGTCAAGCGCGGCGAGGAAGTCTTGCGAGAGTCACGCGTATCCAGCCTGCGCCGCTTCAAGGATGACGCCCGCGAGGTGCAAGCAGGAGTGGAATGCGGCATTGGTGTAGAAGGCTTCGGCGAGTTCCAAGAGGGGGATGTGATCGAGGCCTTCCACACTGAGACGAAGGCCTAATCCAGGCCGGACCCTGCTGGTTCCAGAATAGAGAGCCATCTGTGAGCCGACGCCAACAACGACTGAACGTCCTCCTGCAGCAGGAGATCAGCGAGCTCATCCAGCGCGAGCTACGCGACCCACGGCTGGCGGAGATCGTCACGCTCACGGAGGTAAGCATCTCGCCTGATCTGTCGGCAGCCACCGTCTACGTGAGCATAATGGGTGATGACGATGAAAAGGCCGAAACCATCAAGGCGCTAGTCCACGCCGCCCCCTTCGTCAGACGGCAGCTAATGGGCCGTCTTTCAATTAGGCGAACGCCTGACATTCAGTTCACCCTGGACGAGTCGATGGAAAAGGCGGCTCACATTCTGAATCTGATGAAACACTTGCCGGGAACGCACCCTGAGGCATGACCCCGCGCGGCATTCTCAACGTAGACAAGCCGGAGGGGATCACCTCGTTCCAGGTCGTCGCCCAGGTGCGCAAGCTATCAGCGGTAATGAAAGTGGGGCACGCGGGCACGCTGGACCCCCTGGCGACAGGCGTGCTTCTGGTCTGCCTGGGCCAGGCCACTCGGGTGAGCGAGTACCTCATGGAGCTGCCTAAGACCTACCGTGGCAGCGTCCGCCTTGGCGTGGCTACCGATACCTTTGACGCCACCGGAGCGACGACTTTCGAGGGAGACCCGGGAGCCGTAGACGAGACGAAGCTGAAAGCTGCCCTGGAGACTCTGGAGCACCGGGAGGAGCAGACCCCTCCCAGCTACAGCGCCATCAAGGTTGGGGGTACGCCCGCGTACCGCTTGGCCCGGGCCGGCAGGCCGGTGAGCCTGCGCCCGCGTAAGGTGAACATCGAGCGGATCGAGCTCCTCTCATTTGAGCCTCCCCTTGTAGAGATTGAGATACGATGTGGAAAAGGAACGTACATCCGCAGCTTGGCCGACGACCTGGGGCGGCTCCTAGGTTGCGGCGCCCACCTGGCAGCCCTCCGGCGCACGGCTGTTGGCCTGTTTCATGTTGACGACGCCTTCTCCATCAACAGGCTGGAGACAGCATTCAAGGACGGAAGCTGGCAGGAGTTGCTGCTACCGATGGACTACGGCTTAGGCCACTTCCCAGCCGTCTATCTGGATATGGAGGCGGAGAAGGACGTCCGGCACGGTTGTGCTCTGGAGATGGAATCACCCCCGTTCCAGCGCCTGCAAGACGCTCAGGATGGTCAGCGCTGCCGCGCATATGCGGAGGACGGGTCGTTCGTAGGGATCCTCCACTACGATGGCGAGTCTCATCGCTGGAAACCCCAAAAAGTGTTCATATCTGGCCACCTGACAGCATAGCCAAGTTAGAATTTGGTATTCGGCCCTCATTTAGGGCGGAATCCCCCTTGACAACCCCCCGAAAAGCCGTATGCTTGGCCATCAGAACGGCAGGGTTTATATTCAACCCAAGTAAGGGGGTATTGATATGCAGGCTTATTGCCTCAAGTGTCGCACCAAGAGGGAGATGCGCAACCCTGAGAAGGTCACCCTCAAGAACGGGCGGCCAGCTACCAAGGGTACCTGCCCAGTCTGCAACACTAACATGTACCGGATCGGCGCGGGGAGCTAGGCCCCCGCCGAGCCCCTCGCGCTCCGGCTTAGCAAAGCTGTCCCCACCGCGGAGAGGCCGCGGTTCTCGCCCCACTAGCAGAACGGCCCAATCGCCCGCTCCGAAACCGCGCAGCGACTGTGCCAGGCCAGCCAATGCTGGCCTGGCTTTTCTTTAGGGATGAGCCTCCCCACTTCTTGCTGTAGAATGGCATAGGCGGGTCAATACGCGCCGTCCGGAGGAGAGATGCCGAGCACTCGAAAGTCGCAGCAAACCACCAGAAGGAGACAATCTTTGGGAAAGATCAACGTCGCCATCATCGGCGTCGGCAATTGCGCTTCCTCTCTCGTGCAGGGAGTCCACTTCTACCGCGGAGTGGACAGCAATGCAAGCGTGCCTGGCCTGATGCACGCCAACCTCGGCGGCTACCACATCAGTGACATTGAGTTTGTCGCTGCGTTCGATGTGGACCGCAACAAGGTTGGCAAGGACCTCGCGGAAGCCATCTACGCGCCGCCGAACAACACATACAAGTTCGCGGACGTCCCCAACCTAAACGTGCCGGTATCACGTGGCATGACCCACGATGGGATCGGCAAATACCTGTCGTCGGTGGTGCACAAGGCTAGCGGTCCCACTTCGGACATCGTGAAGGTGCTCCGAGACTCCGGCACCCAAGTGGTCGTGAGCTACCTACCGGTGGGAAGCGAAGAGGGCACCAAGTGGTACGTAGAGCAGGTGTTGCAGGCCGGCTGCGCCATGATCAACTGCATTCCCGTATTCATCGCCCGTGAGCAGTACTGGCAAAAGCGGTTTGAAGAGAAAGGCCTGCCCATCGTCGGTGACGACATCAAGTCCCAGGTAGGCGCCACTATCCTCCACCGTGTGCTCACCCGCCTGTTCATGGAGCGTGGAGTGCGGCTAGACCGTACCTATCAGCTTAACTTCGGCGGCAACACGGACTTCTTGAACATGCTGGAGCGAGAGCGCCTCATGTCCAAGAAGATCTCTAAGACCAGCGCCGTCACTTCCCAGCTTGACTATCAGATCCCTGAAGGAGACATCCACATAGGTCCCAGCGATTACGTGCCCTGGCTCCACGACCGTAAGTGGTGCTACATCCGCATGGAAGGAACCGGCTTCGGCGAGACGCCGCTGAGCCTGGAGGCGAAGCTGGAGGTCTGGGACAGCCCCAACTCCGCAGGCGTAGTCATCGACGCAATTCGTTGCTGCAAGCTCGCCCTGGACCGGGGAATATCGGGCGCTCTCACAGGACCTAGCTCCTACTTCATGAAGTCGCCGCCAAAGCAGTTCACGGACGACCAGGCGCGCATCCTCACTGAGGAGTTTATTCAGACTAGCAACGGCTCCACCCCATCGGAGTAGGGGAGGCCTGATGGATCCGCGGGTCTCATGTGGAAGTACATCCTCTTCCTGATTGCGATCCACACCATTGGACGCCTGCCTCTTGGGGTGGGCTACGCGGCTGCCGAAGTGTTGGGGCGGCTGGGGTACCGGCTCTCCAACGGCTCTCGGCGTAACGTGATTAAAAACCTGCGCCACGTTATGGGCAATGACACGCCTGAGAAGAAGGTGCGTGCTGCCGCCTCCATGGTCTTCATCAACATAGGTAAGTATTATGTCGATCTGGTGCGGATGCCCCACATGGACCTGGACGATTTCTTCAGGCGGCGGTTGCGCTATTTCGGGTTGGACGAACACTTACTGCCCGCAGTAGCAGCGGGGAAAGGGGTCATCGTGTTAAGCGTCCACCTGGGCAACCCGGAGCTGGCAGGCCAGGGAATGCTGCCCAGAGGCGTGAAGGTATTCGCCCTCACGGAGCCGTTGCAGCCGCCCAAGCTCCACCGGCTAGTGGACTCCCTGCGCGCCTCGAAGGGTCACACGTTCGCGCCGGTCGGCTTCGCTGGGGTCAAGCGCGCCATCCAAACCCTGCGCGATGGTGGCGTCATCGCCCTAATGGGGGACCGCGACATCGAAGGGCCCAAGGCCAGCCTCCCGTTTTTCGGTGAGGAGACGATGATGCCCACTGGGCCGATCGAGATGGCGCTGCGCACCGGCGCGACCGTCATCCCCACCTTCTGCATCCGCACCAAACAGGGCGGAATCGACGCTTACCTCGAGGAGCCGCTGGAGCTGGAGCGAACCGGCGACATGGAGAGAGACGCCCGCACCAATACTCTACGCTTCCTGGCCCTGGTTGAACGTCGCCTACGGCAGCACCCCGACCAATGGGTAGTGCTGGAGTCGATCTGGGAGGGAGTGCCGGTGCAGCCGGAGCCACCACCGGTGGTCGTGGGGGAAGAGGTTTGAGCGACGCCCAGCGGCCCGGCAAGGCTGATCTCCATATTCACACAGCCATCAGCGATGGCATGGCCTCGCCGCGTCAGGTCCTGGAGTACGTAGAGGCGGAGACCGATCTCGACATCATCGCCATCACCGACCACGACGATCTGCGAGGCGCTATGGAGACTCGAGAGGCATGGGCCCGTGGGAGCTATCGCTTCCAGCTTGTTCTCGGCACGGAGGTCACTGCGATCGAAGGACACATCATCGCCCTGTTCGTGGAGGAGCCACTGCCCTCCCTGCGACCCGTCGAAGAGGTGCTGGAGGCCGTTCACCGTCAGAACGGACTGGCCATCGCCGCTCACCCGTTGATGTGGATCACGCGGTCACTGGGCGAGAAGGAGCTCGATCGGATCGCCGACGCCGGCCAGGACGGCGTGTACCTGGATGGTCTGGAGACCGCCAATCAGTCGCCGGGAGCGTGGCTGCGCCTGAAGAGAATCGGAGCGCTTAACCGGGAACGCTACCATCTGGCCGAGATTGGCGCCAGCGACGCCCATCACCTCCAGGCGATAGGGAGCGCCCATACTGAGTTTCCCGGTCGCAGCGCAGAGGACCTCCGGCGCAGCATACTGGAACGCACTTGCCGGGGCGTCAACGGGCGCTACCCAAGCGTACTCAAGATAGGGCCCTTGCAGGTGCTGCGGCAGGCCTGGCGCGGCCTACTAGTGACGCCACGGACGCTGGGCTGGGGTGCCACCGCAAACAGTTTCTACAAGCGACTCTTTTCCGGCCGATGAAGATCGCCCTCGTCAGCCCCTACGACTGGGCCGTGCCCGGCGGAGTCAACAACCACGTTAGGCCCCTGGCCGCTCAGTTCATCCGCTCCGGCCACGAGGTGCGGATCATCGCTCCCTCCTCGCGCCGTTTGTCCAACGACTGCGACTACCTAACGGTAATCGGCGAGCACGTCATCGGCCTGCCGGCCAGCGGCTCCGTGGCGAACGTCTGCCTCTCCTTCAACCTGGCACCTCGCGTCAAGCGCCTGCTGGAACGCGAAGGGTTCGATATCGTCCACATGCACGAGCCGTTCATGCCCCTACTGCCGTTCCAGTTCCTGCGCTACTCCCACGCCACCAACATCGCCACCTTTCACGCCGCACGCGAGGGGGGCAGTCGCATATACGCTTACACCAGCTATATCATCAAGCCCTGGTGGCCGCGCATCCATGGGCGTATCGCCCACTCCCGCTCCTCTCTCAGGCTCATCGGCAAGCATTTCGCTAGTCGCTATCGCATCATCCCTAGCGGCGTCGACCTCCCGTTCTTCGCTTCCGAGGCGCCGCCAATCCCCAAGTACATCGACCACAAGCGCAACATCCTCTTCTTGGGTAGGCTAGAAAAGCGCAAGGGGTTGCCTTACCTGCTGGAGGCCTACGCGATACTGAAGCAGGAGATGCCGGATATCCGGCTCATCGTCGTCGGCGGCGACGGCGGCATGCGCCCAGCCTGCGAACGTTACATCCAAAACAAGGGGTTGACTGACATCGTGTTCACCGGCTACGTCGCCGAGAAGGAGTTGCCCCGCTACTACAAGACCGCCGACGTCTACTGCGCCCCCAACACGGGGGCCGAGAGCCTGGGGATCGTCCTTCTGGAGGCGATGGCGGCCGGCACCCCGATCGTCGCCTCGCAGATCGATGGGTTCGCGGACGTGCTCACCGACGGGCAAGAGGGGTTGCTGGTGCCGCCGCGCGACGGCAAGGCCCTGGCCACCGCCCTGCAACGCCTCCTCTCGGACGCCGCCTTGCGCGAGGAGATGGGGAAGCAAGGCACCAAGACAGCCCAACTCTACAGCTGGGAGCGGGTCAGCGCCCAGGTGCTGGAGTACTACCAGGCAACAGCTAATGGCGCTGCGTCGGCCGGCAGCGAGCCGTAGCATGTCGCGGCTGCTCCCCCGCTCCGCCCCCCGCTGGCTGATCGACCCAATCGTTGGCGCTCTCGCGAGAGTGGGGGTCACGCCCAACATGCTCACCCTGGCCGGTGTTCTGGGGAACGCCGGCGCCGCCTTCCTTGCCGCGCGAGGCGATTTTCTGCCGGCCGGTATCGTCATGCTGGCCGCCAGCTCCCTGGACATGCTGGACGGCGCTCTGGCCCGCGCCACCGGCAAGGCCACCCGCTTCGGCTCCGTCTTCGACGCCGTAATGGACCGCGTCTCCGAGGCGGCGGTGCTGTTCGGCCTTCTCTACTACTTCAGCGACCGCGGCGGCCGCGAGGAGGAGCTGCTCATCTTCGCCGCTGTGACCGCCTCCTTCCTGGTGAGCTACACTCGCGCGCGCGCCGAGATCGTGGACATCCCGCTGCGTGAGGGGCTGTTCGGACGGGCGGAGCGGGTGCTACTGCTGGCTATCGGCCTTATGATCGACCAGGCAACGGTGGCGCTGTGGATCCTCGCGATAGCGGCAGGCGCCACCGCCATTCAGCGGCTCGCCCTCGTCTGGCTGCGCGCAGGCCGCTCCGGAGACGAACATCGATGATCCCGCTCAAGGACCAGGAAGCGATTCGAGCAAAGTTCGCCCAGGAGATGCTGGGCCCGGTGAAGATCGACTATTTCACGCAGAAGGAGCTGGAGATCGTTCTGCCCGGTCGCGAGCCCTGCGCCTACTGCAAGCCGACAAGAGAGATGCTCCGGGAGGTGGCCGCCCTCAGCGACCGGATCAGCCTGCGGGTGCATAACCTGGAGGACGAGCGCGAAGAGGCGGCGAAGTTCGGCGTGGAGCGTATCCCCGGCATCGTACTGCGGGGCAGAGACGGCACGTTCTTCAAGTACTACGGCATGCCGGGCGGCAGCGGGTTCGCCAGCTTCCTGGACACGATCGTGGATATCTCCCGCAACGAGGTGCTGTTCTCCGAGCAGTCGGTCAAGGCGCTTCGCAAGCTCAAGGAGGAGATCCGGGTGAGGGTATTCGTCACGCCCACCTGCCCCTACTGCCCGATGATGGCGCGCGGCGTGTTCCAGATGGCGCTGGTGAACCCGCATGTGAAGGCCGAGGTGATAGAGGTGAACGAGTTCCCGGAGCTGGCCAAGCGCTATAACGTGACCGCTGTCCCCCTGACGCTCATCGAGGACCGGATCGCGATTCCGGGGGCGGTGCCGGAGAAGGCGCTGGTGGAGCAGGTGCTGAAGGCGGCGCAATCGGCGGCGGCACAGCCGTCTGAGGTGCGGGGGCCGAGCTCTGCGATGGAGCCGCAAGAGCGGCAGCCCGGCGACAAGCCCGCCCCCAGGCCGGGCAGCGGGCTGATCCTCCCCTAGCAGCGGCCCTACGGGCGCGGCAAGTGCATTCGATCAAACGGTTTTTCCTATCTGAGGATTGATGGATGGGGTGGCGGTAGGTTGGGGGTTTGATTGACCGGGGGTGTGTTTTTTCGTTTGGGTGGGGTTGTCGTATTGGGCGGGGCGGGGGCTGGGGGCGGCTTGTTCGATTGTGCGTCGTTCATGGATAGGGGGTTGGACGTTCGGTTGAGCGGTTTGGATTTGG